>DATMYT010000054.1:0-10631 GCA_035560855.1 Negativicutes bacterium
TCTTTACATTGTTTCATTTCGCGTTCATTTTTTTTGATTTGCACAGTCATTGCTCATTCTCTGCTCTTCCCTTTCGGTCCCATTGTGAGACATCTTTGCGTGAAGGGGTATCGCGCTGCCGTTTTATACGACGATCTGCGAATCTACCCCGTATTGTATGTGCGAAATGACACTCGTGTAACATCCGCAGTTTGTTTTGCACACCAAAAAACACTCGACACCTGCGCGTTCTTCTAGGCATCGGAGCATTTAGTGATATTAACGATCTTTGGGACGTAATAAATCGGTTTCGGTCGATGTGTTTGTATTCTTCGTCGGACTGCGGAACGGCGGGTAGTCAATCATACATGCGCGTTAATTCTGCAACAAATAGCTCGCAATTCTTTCATCTGTAATTAGGGTTTTAATCATGCCGGTTTTGAGTGCGCCCTTTACCGCACGAAGTTTATTGCTTCCGACGGCTAGACCGATCACTTCCGGCACTGCGCGAAGCTCATCAAACGAGATTCCGAAGCAATGCTCCTGATACCCGGTCTCCAACGGCTCGCCTTCGT
This sequence comes from Negativicutes bacterium, assembly GCA_035560855.1. Taxonomy (GTDB): domain Bacteria; phylum Bacillota; class Negativicutes; order UBA1444; family UBA1444; genus UBA1444. The sequence continues at coordinate 555 of DATMYT010000054.1, forward strand.
CGGAAAACAAGCGGCAGCATATTTCACCGGCGAAATCGCTAGGGATCGCAATCAACGGTCGTATTTCTTCGGTTTCATACTGAATGACTTGTGTGCCGATTCCGACAACAGCAATCTTTAGGTTGTTAAACCGTTTAAAATGCGCTTGTACAAATCCTTCCTCCATAAATAGCGTATGCAGCAGCTTGCTGCGCACACTCATCGGTAGCGGCATGACGTATGCCGTACCGCCCAGAATGCGGGCAAGTTCCTGAACGACATATGATCCCTGCACGTAGGGATAGTTCGAGGTGCCATTTCCAATAAGTTGAATCGCGTTCACACTGATTGATGCAACCGGTTGCAGATGTTTCAATATATGAAAAACGGTGCTCCCATGCGACATACCGATCAAATCGTTGTTGTTCGCGATTGAGCAAACGTATTCCGCCGCATAGCGCGCCGCATCCGATTTCATCGATTCTATATCATTATCGTTGCTTCGGACAACAAAAACCTTGTGCAATCCATATCGATTCTCCACGTCCTTTGCTAGCTTCTGAAAGTTATGCATCGTGCTGTTGATACGAATGCTGACAAGTCCCGTTTCGACCGCTCTTCTTACCATGCGCGATACGGTAGGTTTGGAAAGGGATAGCATCTCTGCAATCTTTGCCTGGGAATAGTTTTCTATAAAGTGCAACTCCGCTATCTTTACCAATGTATCGCTATACTGATTGACATCTTGCATACACATAGAAACCTCCCGGGATAAAAGTATATTAAATTATACTGAGGAATTTTAGAGAAAGCAAGAATCACGCTACGACTGTGCAAAATCCTACTGTAGGATTATGGATTGTCAACAGTAAGTCGGATAGATTTTATAAGGTACGAGATTTCGTAAACTCTACTGGTGACAAGTATCCAAGTACTCCATGTAAATGGATATTGTTGAACCAATGAGCATAATCAGATAGCTCCAACTGGAGCTGATCAAGTGTTTCAAGGTGACGGGAACTGACAAACTCAGCCTTGATGATTTTGAAAGTCGATTCCGCCACGGCATTGTCGAAAGAACCCAATGATCTCCCGGGCTCCAAGTTCCAACAAGATGCAGATATGCGCCCATCTTGTTCCATCACGGACATACGGCAAATCGCTCACGGCACAAGCACACGGAGTGTGGCTGTTAAAGTCCCTGACCAGTAAGTTGGAAATGGCGTCCTCATTGCTCTTTGATAAATGTACATGCAAGTGTACCCACAGAGTATGGTCGTCTGCTAATTGCTCTTTTTTTCGCTAATCCAAGAAGAAAATCAGCAGAAACCTCATAATACCCAGCAATCCGTATCAATGATAGAATATTCGGTAAGCAACGTCCACTTTCCCACGCAACAACTGACTGTTGCACAACGCCAACGGCGACACTTAGTTGTTGCTGTGTTTCGTTTTTGCTTCGTCGAATCTCCCTAATCCTCGATCCAACCTTTTCTACGCTGTTTTCCACTTTGTTTGCCTCCTGAAATTAAGACCTAACACGTTATTTGTATTTTCATAGAAACGTCATGCCGAGTTTCGGCTGTCATGTCATGACTTGAGTTTTTGCCATCGGTCCGATTGCCAAAGTCCGTAGTAAAAAACATTTTAAATACAAAAACACCATTACGGACGCCCCCACTCTAGTGTGCATATGTTAGATGAGCGCATCGAATAGTTCCTCAAACTCCCTGTCATTCGCCAGAAATAGATCCACCAGCGTGGGATCGAAGTGCTTGCCACGTCCTTCCTTTATGATGGCGAGGCTTGTTTCGTGCGAAAAAGCGGCCTTATACACTCGTTTGGAGCGCAACGCGTCGTAAACATCCGAGAGCGCCATGATGCGCGCCGAGAGCGGGATCTGCTCGCCCTTAAGTTCTGCCATATAACCGCTGCCGTCCCATTTCTCATGGTGACAGCGCGTGATGTCTAACCCCATTTGAATGAATGCGTTGTTCTGATAGCGCTTGTCTATGGTCATTAGCGTCTGGTAGCCGATTTCGACATGCGTCTTCATGACCGCAAACTCATCCGGCGTAAGTTTGCACGGCTTGAGTAGAATCAGGTCGGAAATGCCGACTTTGCCGATGTCATGCAGCGGGCTTGCACGGTAGATCGTAGTCAGATACTCTTCATCGATCACCGACGCATATTGCGGTAGTTCCTGCACTTTCCCGGCAAGCAGGCGGCAGAAACTCGCCGTGCGCTCGATATGAGCGCCGGTATCGTCGTCCCGCGATTCGGCGAGCTTGACCAGCGCGAAGATAGTTGCCATCTGCGCTTCGGAGATCTCCTTCACCTTATCAGAAACCATTTCCTCGAGGTGCTTGCTGTAACGTTCCAGCTCGTCCTCCGCCTCTTTCATGGCGGTGATATCCTGCAACGTGCCGTAGCTGTGCACAGGTTTGCCGCTTTCGTCAAAATCGGTATGCATGCGCACATGCACCCAGCGGGTCGTGCCGTCTGGCATCGCAACGCGGTAGCGGTCCGTCCAGGCTTCCCTCGCTTCTAAGAGTCTTTGCGTAATCTCAGCAATATGCGGAATATCTTCCGGATAAACACGCTGCATGAAAAGCTCGTTGCTTGGCGGCAGCGAACGGTCAAATTGCAGGATATCGTAGAGCGAATCTGACCAGTAGCGCTTGTTGGTTCGGTAGTCGATATCCCATCTACCGATGTGCGCAATTTGCTGTGCCTCGGAGAGGAGTTTTTTACTCTCCACAAGCTGCCGATTCGTTTCTTCCAGACTTCTGGCGATTTCCGAGTGGCTTAGGATCAGCTTGCGAAACAGCTCGTTCTGTATGGTGCTGTCCACGATGTTCGCAAAGCTCTCGAGTGCATAGATCGAGAAGTCTGCGTTTTCATTTTTTTGTATATCGTCACAGATTGCGCCGTCCTGCGAAAAGTCGAACTGCTTCATAGCATATTCTCCGCGATCAAATACTCAATGCCGACATGTTTTATGCTCCGAAGATGACCGATCACGGTTAGCGCGTCTTTTTTATTCTTCATGATGCTGCCATGCTGAGGTGCAATGCGCTCGATATCGAGCGATTCGATCACGTCCAGTGCATGGCTCAGCGCCATCGTCGAGGTCATAATACGCTTGTGAAACTGGTCGATGCCATAAATCGGACACTTTTTGCCCGTCTGTGGGCAAATCCTCTGTGCCGCGCACGTTGCACAATGTTCGACCAGCTCGAGATAGAGATGCCAGTTTGCGTCATAACTGCCGAAGATATCGCTTGAAAACAGCGTCTTTGTCTTCGTGTCATAGGTCATGAAACTACCCGGCGAGTGGCAGAACGGCGTGCCGTAAAACGTGAGTATTCTGCCCGACTCAAATACGAACTCGCTGCCAAGCACACGATAATCGATCTTTGGCGTCTTTTTGGAATAATAATGGATAAACACGTTGTTTTCCATGTGGGAGATGATGCGAAGCTCTTTTGTATTGATGATCGCCTCGAGCTGCGGCAAGTTTCCGCAAAGATCGGGGTCATAATGGTGATAGATCAGCCGCTTGATCTGCGACGGTTTCAGCCCGGTTCTCAGAATTTTGAGCATAACGTAACTGAAATCGTCCCGGCTGCCGCCGTCGATGAGCACGGCTTCGTCGCCCTCGCGAATCAGGTACGGATTGCAGTGCAGGCCGACGTTATTAATGGCATATCCAAGCCAGTAGATTCCATCCGCGATTTCGATCGGGTTTAGGTTCAGGTTGTCCATGGTGTCCATAATAAGACTCCTCCGATCATTGATACGGAAAACGATTCAACGGGTGCCGTTTATATTGTCAAATTCGCGCGGTGCAATAATAAGTGCAACAGTATGAAACTCGATCAAATACGGTTTCAGTGTACCTTGAAACCTTCATCGGTGCAAGTTCAAATCTCTTTCATAAATCAACTTGCATAGTTTTGTTGCATAATGCGGCCTACGTAATACCTAGCGAGCAAACGGTCGACACGCGCATAAAGGCGGAATCTTCGACTGTATGAAAAAACATCTCCGCGTAAGCAAAGACATCCTGATCAAAAGGGCAGTCTGGTTGACAGTTTTTTACTTCAGCAACACTGCTCTATTCCATATACAAATGCGTCCACATCCTGAAATCTTATCTGGAAAGCGCGGAAAGTTACCAGAAGATCAGCGAAATCGCGCTTTCGACGGTTTCCCCTACACCTTTGCCTCTCCCGAAACGGAAGAAATGATTGCGTCTTCGGAAATACCCTTCACTGTGGACTGGGATGCGTTTAAAAATCAACGGGGACGTCGTTGGCTCGTTCTTCTGCGAATGAACACCCATCACCAATCATAGTGTGGTTTTATGATCACAAGCTGAGGACATTTCTGTTTCGCCTGCCATAGCGCTTCGCCGGTGGTAACGCCATATTTCTTTGCGATCTGGTTCTTAGCTAATATAATGCCATACCGCGCTTCTATAACGCCGCCCACGGCGACCGATTTATCTCGAATTTTTAGATTGTACAAACACTCAATGCTGGCATGGCATGCGTTCATTTCCACATGCAAAATCGATCGATCCAAATGTTCGCGCCTCCTTTCCATGGATCAAAGTATAAGAATTAAACCATCTGAAATCTTCTCTTTTCAGATGTTTGCTCAACATTCTTTGTTGTCTTCAGCTTTCAGATCGATGAGATCATTGCTGATTTGGTTCCAAATCAGCAAGTCAAAATCCTAGTTTCATTTGTTCCTAATGTTGTACAGGCATTATAACGCCACAAAATCTGTTTTGTCAACGTACATTTGTTCGTATATAAAAAGATGTCCGTTTGTGATGACAGCTAAAAGTTGTATATCCAATAGCTATTTGATATAATTGACGGCAAAGGGCGCGGAGGGTTTATGGAAGCAATTAACCCGCAAAAAATCAAATTATTGAAGCTTTACGAGATGCTCCGCCAGCATACGGACGAGGATCGCCCGCTTTCAACAAACCAGCTTTGCGCCATGCTCGAGTCAGAAGGTATCACTTGTGATCGCCGCACCCTATCGGAAGATATTGACACACTGAACGCAAATGGATTTGAAGTACTCCATCGGCGTACACGCTATGCAAAACTTTATTATATTGTAGATCGGCAGTTCGATCTTGCTGAGGTAAAGATATTAATCGACGCCATTCAGGCAGCGAGTTTCATCACCAAGCAGAAGACCGAGTCTTTGACCGCTAAAGTTGCCAACTTGGCAGGCAGTCACCAGGCTGCCGCGCTCAAGAGCAACCTTGTCACATTCAATACACGGAAACACACCAATGAAGCGATCTACTATACCGTCGATGCGCTCGAGAACGCCCTGCAGAAACAATGCAAAGCGTCCTTTCGTTATTTTGATCTCAATGAACGCGGCGAGCGTGTGTTCCGCAAAGACGGTGAACGGTATCTCGTGAACCCGGTTGGGCTAGTTTATCATGAGGATAATTACTATCTTGTGACCTACCACGAAACTCATGAGGCGACGGTTAACTATAGGGTTGATCGCATGGCTGATGTGCATATTGAAGATTCTTCCGTTGCTGAACAGGCAATTGCGCTGTCTGACGAATTAGGCGTTTATACTGAGCGCGTGTTTAAAATGTTCAACGGTCCTCAGGCAACAGTTGAGCTACAGTTTGACCGCAAACTGATCGATGCTGTACATGATAAGTTTGGTGAAAGCGTGAAAATCATTTCGTGCAAACGGGGTCTTTGTAAAGCAACGGTTGAAGTGCTAGTTAGTCCTGTGTTCTTCGGATGGTGTTTTCAGTTTGGTCACAATATTAAGATTCTTTCACCAAATTTTGTCGCGGCGGAAATGAAGGAGCACGCTGGTGTGGTCGCGAGGATGTATCGAAAATAGTCTTTTCATATGAGTTTAGGAGGCATTTGCAATGTGGGATTTGTTTGATTTTGGCAGAGATGGAAAACAAGTCTCTTTGAAAAAGTCGTCGGGATAGAGTTGTTCGATAGCACAATTCATGATACGAACACGACAACAGACAACAGCGAGTCAAACGACGTTCTCGACAGTGACGATTCTGGTGACTTCGACAAGGATGATGAAGTATTCGATGACGATGATGCCGATTTCCAGATTAAGATTTTCCTTGATCATTTTGGTACTGCTGATTGATAAGAAGACGAGTCGTGGCGAACTGTGAGAAAAATGTGGTATATAGATACAACTTCGCTTGCCAAGCCCAGCAAAAATTAGAATCTCGCCACCGTGGTTCTGCTAAAAATTCTGTACGTCGCTAAATGGCGGCACGAGCGACATCATGGAAATCGCACCTGATGGCAACAATGCGGCAGTCGCTGAAAAATCGGAGGAAAATGATAATGCAAAGCATTGACACCACAGGTATCCTTGCGAAGCATGTACGGAGTATGTTAACAACGAATAGTAAATGTCAAACGCATAATTGTAATGTCATCAAATTTATGAACATGACAGAGGAACGCCTTGCAACATCGACGGCAGTCGAGACTAAAGCATACGCCCCTGACAAATAATTATGGAGTTTGAATCCAGTATTAATTACTAGAAGGGGTGCACAGATGCTTAACAGAGAGATTCCTTTTCGACCGAAACTTGAGGGTGAATTCAGAGTTCGTTTTTACACCGCGGTCTCTGTAATTTGCGCTGATACCTCGGTCATAGAAATAGAAAAAATTGCAAACAATGAGATTGAATGGGTAGAAGAGCACTGTTCCTATAACATTGCACAACGAAAAAAATATCGCGCAGTGTGGTTTCTCTTTAGAGACCTAGTTCATGCATCGTGGAAGGCTTGTTATAGAGATGGTGTTTTGTTCATGAGCCTCCCCACGCTGAAAGGGGCGGATTTACACGATGCAGCTTCACCCGAGATAAAGGCACTACTTCGTAGTTGGATGCAAGAAAGTCGGCATGAACGATTAGTTACCTATTCTGATTTTATTAATCGCATGGAGAAAGAAAATCCAAGCAAACATAACATTGCAGAATTAATTGCAGATGGAAATGAATTAGCCGGCAGACTTGAAAGAGCCAATAACGGAGCAATTGAGGCGAGCGCGGCAGTAATTCCATATTTACAGTTAGTAAAAGAAAATGAACGTGATGTTTATACGGGTTTGAAGATTTCGGAAATATGGAGATATTTCCGGCTCACTTGGGCCACGCCTGCAGAGACAACACCGGGAAGAACCATGCAATATCTCATCAGAGATGCCGCACATCCCATGCACGCAGTTATAGGTATTGCGTCGTTAGAAAACTGTGCAGTTCAGATTACCTGCAGAGATGATTATATTGGCTGGAATCAAAAAGCCTATATTGAAAAGATGCTTGAATTGTCTTCTGATGAAGCCAAAAAGCGTTTTAGTGTCTTGCTTGCCTATCTTGAGGACGGAATTGACAGCATAGACTACAGCGAATTGTGTACAAAAGCAAGTGTTCAAGAGCCTACCACAGAGGATATTCAATTTCTTCTTGATGAAGCCGTTAATGCTGAATCTGACAGGCAGAATCTGCTTCGTGACTCTCTTGAAAATGAACTGTCTGAGGATGAAAAGAGTGAACTTGGTAGCATATCCAAAGAAACCGAGGTCGCTCTATACCGAAGAAAACGAGCAGACCAATTAGCAAGACTGTTAATCGCAAAAAAGGCTATTAACGACCTTCTGTTCAGTAGCAGCTTTTCTGATAAATGGGTTGATTTTTGCAAAAGTGAACAGGGTAACTCCGTTATTAGGACAGCGCTGGTCGCTCAAAAGACAAAGCATATAGGCTCAAGTATGATGGAGCTAAATGTTTGTGGTGCAATTCCTCCGTATAATGAAATTCTTGGGGGAAAGCTTGTTGCATTAATAGCCTTGTCACCACAGATTGTTCACGATTATAAAGAACGCTACTCAGATAAGCATAGCGAGATAGCCAGCCGCCTAAAGGGAATTGCTGTATGTCGACCTGCCGATTTGGTATATGTTGGAACGACGTCACTCTACTATGTTGGCTCCAGCCAGTATAACCGTCTAAAAATTCCTCGTGAGGTTTTTAATTCATCGAGCGATGTCATTTGGAAGCAACTTGGAATGACAATTGGTTTTGGTTCAATGCACATCAGTAAAGCAACCACGCTCAGTCTGACAGAAGCCACAAGTGATGGCTTTTGCCGCATCAATCACGTGTTTGGTGAGGGTGCAAGTCCCAAAATGCGCTTGTTAACAATGGCAATACGCGAATTGCTGGAGTCAACCAATGAAGACTCGAAGGATTTTTCCAAACACGCTATGTCGAGGATCGTGTATGGGGCTTGCCTTGCAGACAACACCTTTGACTACCTGCTCGGTATGGATACAACCCCACATTATTATACGAACATGGCAGACTATAAAGCGGGCACTCAAAGGATAATTGATTACTGGACATCCCGATGGCTCGTGAGTCGTCTTCATTACACCCCGATATATGAACGCATAAGAAATTTTAACAAGCAAGGATTCCTGGTAAGTAACCAAATTGGCGAAGATGAGGAATGGAGCTTTTCAAAGCTGAAGGAGGTAGAGGATATGCCCGGCGCTGATAATGCAAAAACAGGGTTGCAGTTTTTGCGTGATTTCTATCGTGGGTCAAGTGGTTACGCAGACCACATAGATTCAGCATTGCTTTCAAAAATTCATCTTGAAACAAAGCTTGATAAGGCAATAGTTGATGCTGTGATCGCCGGAAAGGATATTGTTCTGACTGGTAATCCCGGCGACGGGAAAACGCATATCATCCGCATGCTCAAGCAAAAGCTCGAAGAACTCGAGCACCCTGTAATCATTGAACTTGATGCCAGCACGCACTCAAGTCAAGAGCTTTATAGCATATGGGACGCAGCCAGAAAAGCCACTACGCCGTTTGTGATTGCTATTAATGCTGCTGTTTTGTATTCACTTTATCAGAGTTACCCTGATTTTGAGCCGGTTAAGGTCGCATATGCTCAAATGAGCAATGCGGTGGTCTTTCACAGTGAGGTGGACCCTGTTGTCTCACTTGTTGTTTTTGATTTAAGTAAGCGGGAGGTGCTTACAGAGGAGATACTGTCCCAAGCAATAGCCAAACTGACCAGTCCTTTTCATTACGAGGAATGTTCGGTTTGTCCAATGCATAAAACCTGTGAGGTACATAAGAATCTGCGGCTTCTTCAGAATACAGTCTTTCAAAAGAGACTGGTAATCATCATGGAAAGGGTATCTCTACAGGGCTATCATGCCACACTTCGTGAGCTTCAAAGCTTCATAGCATACTTGATTTTTGGTAATCGTTCCTGCAAAAGAATAACCGAGACTACTGGAAATAGCGAGTATGCCGTTGCTAATCTGGTATACTCTGGGAATGGCGGTCTTTTCAAAGCTATAAAAAGGGCTCTCGACCCAATTGCTATTTCTCATCCGATATGGGACGAAAAGATATTGTTGAATGATATTTCACCTGAAACTTGGGTTGTGGGTTGTCTTGTGTCTGCAGAAACTATTGCCTTTGATAATGAAGCGGTGTTTCAATTGAGGAAGCGGCAGTTTTTCTTATTTAACGAATCTGGAGAAGAACTCCTCAACATTCTGGATGATGACGTCGTTCATTTTCAAAGCTTTCTCCGACAAGATGATAAGAAGTGCGTAAAGGAATTGATACGTAAGCTGAACGCCTTCTTTGGAGCCGCAAAACCATCAAATTCTGAACTGCAAATTTGGTCAGGGCACCGTTATGATAACGAGCCGAGAAAGGTGCTAATTTCACTCGGCTCCATCAAATCAAGTGGCTTTAGAATTGGACATCCCGTACTATTAACCAGTATGAAGAGCGGTATTGACATGGCTGCAAATTATATACGCTTAGAGAAAAAGGATGCTTCGGGTATTTTCCTTAAGGTCGATTTCGATATGTATTTGCTTTTAGCAGAAACTGAACGCGGTGTTCCAGTTCTGTTTATGGAATCTGACCTTGTTAAGAAGGTTTGGCGCTTCATTGAGCAGCTACAGTCGATTGAGGAAACCGCTGAAGACGAGGATATCCATGTTTCTCTGA
>DATMYT010000055.1:0-15717 GCA_035560855.1 Negativicutes bacterium
GTCGAATAGCAATACGGGGTGATATTTTTTGATTCGGGTGCTTGTTGTTGATGATTCTGCGTTTATGCGAAAAGTACTGTCGGACATGTTTAACGGAGAAAACGATTTTGAAGTAGTGGATGTTGCCCGAAATGGCGCTGAAGCTGTTGATAAAGTGTTATTGTATTCGCCGGATGTTGTGACGATGGATGTTGAAATGCCGGTTCTTGATGGTCTTTCTGCGCTGGAAAAAATAATGGATCTGAAGCCGACGCCTGTAATCATGGTCAGTAGCTTGACCAAGGCAGGGGCCGATGCTACGATTAAGGCGCTGAGCTTGGGAGCCGTAGATTTTATCGCAAAAACATCCGGCTCGATTTCACGCATTGATGATATTGCCAATGAATTATTGCAAAAATGTCGTGCTGTTAAAGGCATCAGCGGAAGCCGGCTAATTACCAGAGCTGTTCCTGAAGTTCAAAAAGTCAAAATTAGACCTGTGATCATTGCGGATCAACCAGCGCCGGTCGTTTCTGGTATGAAACCGCCCGCTGTTGCTACACTTACAAGTGAAATACCGGGAGTTCGTGACTGGATTGTAGCGATTGGGACATCGACAGGCGGTCCGCGTGCATTGCAGGAAGTACTAACCCGTTTACCGGGTAACCTGCCCTGTCCGACCATAGTGGTTCAGCATATGCCGCCTGGATTTACTAAGTCACTGGCTGATCGTTTAAATTCTCTGTGTGCACTGACCGTCAAAGAAGCTGAAGACAATGACCGTTTGGTTGCAGGCACGGTATTTGTAGCGCCAGGGGATTATCACCTGACTATTCGACGGGACAGCAGCGGAACTTTTGTTAAGCTGAACAAGGAACCTGCGATCGGCGGGTTGCGCCCGGCGGTGGATCCGATGATGGTATCGGTTTCAGAGACATTTGGAGCCAAAACGGTTGGAGTCATATTGACAGGCATGGGTCATGACGGTGCGAAAGGCATGCAGGCGATCAAACGACTGAGTGGCCTGACGATTGCCGAAGATCAGTCGACATCTGTGGTTTTTGGTATGCCCAAAGCGGCGATCGAAGCAGGAGTCGTAGATGCCATTTTACCGTTGCCTCAAGTGGCTGATGGAATCGTGCAGTGTTTGAAGAAAGGGGGCTCAAGTAAATGGATGTAAACCAGTATCTGGGGATATTTTTGGAAGAAGCAAAAGAACATTTACAGACATTGAATCGTTGCGTCTTGGATTTGGAGCATGAACCCGGTGACTTGCATATATTGGATGAAATATTCCGTAGTGCGCATACGATCAAGGGCATGTCAGCAACGATGGGGTATACGGCCATTGCAGAGTTGACGCATGAAATGGAGAATGTTCTGGATCTTTTGCGTAAGGGAACGTTGAAAGCGCATGCCGATATCATTGATACTTTATTTCAGTGTGTCGATCGTCTGGAACAATTGGTGGAAGACGTCGCTAATGGACAGCCGGGTAGTGTGGATGTTACAGCGCTATCGGCCAAATTGGCGTCCCTGGCAAAAGGCGAGACTCAGCCGCAGGTTGAGGTCAAAAAGCCCATTATGGAAAGTGCAAAGACGGACTCATCCAAGATGTCTCTCAATGAGACCGAGATGGACATGGTGAAGTCGGCAATTGCACAAGGGCTGCAGGTGTTCGAGCTTACGATCGGGCTGCGCCAGGGAACGTTACTAAAATCTGTCCGTGCTTATATGGCAATGAAAGCTCTTGATGAAATGGGAGATGTAATTAAGACGGATCCTTTGGTGGAAGATCTGGAAAAAGATAATTTTGGTCAGGAATTCAGTGTGCTTCTGGTTACGGATCACCCAGCGGATAAAGTTCGTGATACGATCTTATCCATTGCCGAAATCGAAACTGTCGTTGCAAGTCCCTGCGGAAATCAGGCAGTGGCTGAGTCTGCAACTGTCGGAAGTGAAAACGCGTCGGCGATCGACGCGGTCAATGCGCCTGCAGATGAACATACTGCTGAAGCGACTAAAGAAGCTAAGGCAGAGCCCGGAGCCGCCAAACAAAAAGGGCGGTCTTTGTTGCGTGTTGATGCAGAAAAACTGGACTCGTTGCTGAATTTGGTAGGGGAATTGGTTATCAATAAAACCCGACTGCAACAGATCGGATTGTCAAACCAACTTCAAGAGCTAAGCGAAGCAATTGAGCAAATGGATCGAGTTACTACTGATTTGCAGGGTGTGGTAATGAAACTACGCATGGTTCCGGTTGGTCAGGTTTTTAATCGTTTTCCACGGATGGTTCGCGATTTGTCTCACAGCCTTGGCAAAGAGATTAATTTGGTTATCCAGGGGGAAGAGACGGAACTGGATCGTACCGTTATTGATGAAATAGGCGACCCATTGGTGCATTTGTTGCGCAACTCCATTGACCATGGCATTGAAAAACCGGCGGATCGGACGGCTGCCGGCAAAAATCCGGTTGGTGAAGTTCGTCTGATTGCCCGGCATGAAGGAAACCATGTATTGTTGATGGTCACGGATGATGGCAAAGGGTTGAAATCTGAAGCCATCAGGCAAAAAGCATTAGAAAAAGGTTTAGTAACAAAGGCTGAGCTCGACATGATGGAGCCGGGCGATGTTATGAAGCTAGTTTTTTTACCTGGTTTTTCAACGGCTGAAACTGTTACTGATGTATCCGGACGTGGTGTCGGCATGGATGCCGTTCGTACCAAAATTGAGGCGCTGGGCGGAGTTCTGGAACTCGATTCTACACCAGGGCATGGAACACGGGTAAAGATTCGGCTGCCGCTTACGCTAGCTATTATTCAGGCGCTTTTGATTCAGGTTCATGATGAAACCTACGCGATTCCATTGGGGTCAATTGATAGCACCATCAACATCACTCCTGCGGATATACGGACGATACAGCAACAAGAGGTCATTTTGTTGCGCGGCCAGATCATACCGCTTATTCGCCTGGGTAGATGTCTAGGCCTCATGGATGCCGTTGATTACGAAGACGGGCAAGAAATGTATGTGGTGATTGTACAGGCTGGAGATCACCGGATTGGGCTGCTTGTCGACTCTTTGGTAGGACAGCAGGAAATTGTAATTAAGTCGCTCGGAAAAGTATTGACGGGGATCCGGCAAATCGCCGGCGCCACTATACTGGGAGATGGGCAAGTCGTACTGATTATCGACGTGAATGCTCTCGGATGATGAGGAGGTTTCGCGATGGCGGAGAATGAAGCAATTAGCGATGAACTAAAATTGATTATTTTCAAATTAGGTCGGGAAGAATATGGGATGGATATCTTAAAAGTTCAGGAAATCAAACGGATGATGAGTATAACCCGTGTGCCTTCGACCCCGTCTTATATCAAAGGAGTCATCAATTTGCGCGGCAGCATTTTGCCGGTGATCGACCTGCGAACTCGGTTGGGCCTGTTGGAGGCCGACTTGACGGAGGCCGCGCGGATTATTGTTTTGTTGGTGAATGAGGTTATCGTGGGGTTCATTGTCGATGAAGTAGTAGAGGTAACCACGATTAACCCTGAGAACGTAGAAGCAGCAAATGTACTCTCAAGTGGTCTTTCCACCGAGTATATCAGCGGGATTGCCAAGGCGGAAAATCGGTTATATATTATGCTGAACCCTGATACAATAGTAAATATAGCTCAAGCGTGAGGTGATTGGTTTGGAAAAAGAAGAGGTGCTGTCACTTTCGCCGATGCAATTAGATGCATTGCGCGAAATCGGCAATATCGGAGCCGGAAATGCTGCGACTGCTTTATCCCAGATAATAAACCGCAAAATTGACATGTCGGTTCCCCGACTGAACATTCTGCCGCTCAGCGAGGTGCCGGATGTGGTGGGGGGCGCTGATGCCATGGTGGCGGGCGTCTATTTGCGGGTATTTGGACCCGCCCCTAGCAGTATTTTATTTTTATTGCCGCGTGATAGTGCGTTTTCATTGGTAGATATGGCCATGGGACGGGAGAGCGGCACGACAGAGGTTCTTAATGCAATGGACGAATCGGCATTGATGGAGATCGGCAATATTCTTGCAGGTTCTTTTCTTAATGCATTATCCTACTTTACGAAGATGACGTTGTTGCCTTCGCTGCCGGCATTGGCTATGGATATGGCCGGTGCTATTCTTAGCGTTATTCTGATCCAGCTGGGACAAGTAGGGGACTATGCCTTGGTCATTGAAACAGAATTCGCGACGGAAGCCAATGACGTACGCGGGCACTTTTTTCTGATTCCTGATCCGGGTTCGCTCAGCGTTATTCTCAGCACTTTAGGGGTGAGCGAATAATGCCGGAACTTATCAAGGTAGGCATGGCCGACCTGAAAGTGGGGAAAAACCCAGATAGTCTAATTTCATATGGTCTTGGTTCTTGCGTGGGGATTGCGTTGTATGACTCGCAGACCAAAGTGGGCGGACTAGCTCATATTATGCTCCCAGACAGTACGCAGGCCAGAGCTTCGGATAATACTGCAAAATTTGCTGATACAGCGATTCCGGTCTTATTGGAGCAGGTTTTGCGCTTGGGAGCATTGAAAAATAGAGTGACAGCGAAGATCGCAGGCGGGTCCCAGATGTTCAGTTTCGCTCAGGCTACTGATGTAATGAGAATTGGGGATCGCAATGTGGAAGCTGTGCGTGAGGTTTTAAAATCGCTCTCGATTCGAATCCTTGCAGATGATGTTGGCGGAAATTACGGCAGAACCGTTGAGTTACTGTTGGATTCCGGTGTTTTTGTTATCAAGACGGTAAACAAAGGCGATAATCGGCTGTAATCAATGGCGGCATTCGTTTTCCGGAGGTGAGGAAAATACAGGTCAAGGATATTGACTCCCTATGGGAGTCTTACCAAAATGAGCATTCTCCCGATACTAGGGAAAATCTGGTTAATCACTATCTGCCGTTGGTTAAGGTGGTGGCCGGACGAATTGCGATGGGTATGCCCCAGTATGTCGAACGGGAAGAACTAATCAGCAATGGATACTTCGGCCTGTTGGAAGCTATCGAGCGATTTGATCCAAAGCGGGGCTTTAAATTTGAAACCTATGCAGTGGTCAGGATTAGAGGCGCAATTCTTGATGCTATTCGAGCTCAGGACTGGATTCCGGTATCTGTGCGTCAAAAGGCGCGGAATTATACCCACGTACTGGCCGAGTTGGAACAACAACTGGGACGCTCAGCCAGCGACGATGAAATTGCAATCGCGATGAACATGAATCCACAGGAATTCAATCAATTTATTGGGCAACTTCAAACAACGACTGTAATGCCACTTGAAGACTATACACACAGCGATACGTTGGCGGATGCGTCGGTAAGTCCCAGCGAACAGGCTGAAATTGGTGAAGTTAAGGATACACTTGTCAATACCATTGATAAATTGCCGGAAAAAGAGAGAATTGTTGTCTCCCTTTACTATTATGAAGGGCTGACATTGAAAGAAATAAGCCTTATTTTAAAGCTTTCGGAGGCCCGAATATCCCAACTGCATACGAAAGCGATTTTTCGTCTTCGAGGTGCGTTGGCGCGAGTTAAATCAAGTTTACTGTGAAGTTTCATTTTGAGGGGAGCGAGGTTGTGGAACCACGGGATGAGGTCTTTTCCATTCAAGTTCGTGAAGACGGTGTGTTCCTTATCGTGACGGCGCCAGCCGAGGGAGAAGCTTTGGTTGAAGTCGGGCAAATCCTTGATGAATTGGCAGTGCAAAAAATTGATGATTTTAACCGCATGGCGGTCGAAGACGCGATCAAGGCTAGAACTGGAGTTCCAGTCAAAATAGCTGAAATGCAGAAAAAAAAGCCAGATGCAGAGATTAGTGTGATGGTATCCCGTGACCGAATGGAAGCTTTCTTGCAGATCGAACTGCCGGAAGGAGCGACCAAGCCAAGCATCGAGACTGTCAAGGAACGTATCGCTAAGGCGAGTGTAACTGTTGGGCTGCTGGAAGATGCTATTGATTTGGCTGTGCGACAACCTGGTCTTCGGGTATTGTGCGCTAAAGGACAAATGCCGGAGAACGGCACGGATGCAAGAATCGAGTACCGGGTTGACATGACCAATCGGGGAAAACCTGTGGAAACTGCTGATGGTGGCGTTGATTTTAAAAACCTTGGGCTTTATATCAATGTGGAAAAAGGACAGGTATTGGCGGAAAAGATTGTGGCCACGCCGGGAGTGCCGGGGTCCGATGTTTGTGGTAATGCTGTCCCCAGCCGGCCAGGCAAAGATGTTTTGCTACATCCAGGTTCCAATATTCAAGTGATAGATGGAACAAAACTGGTGGCGGCAGTCGGTGGAAATTTGATGCAGATCGGTGGCAAAATGACAGTTGCAGCGATACTGCAAATTAAGGGCGATGTTGATTTGTCTACCGGTAATATTGATTTTGCCGGTGATGTAGTCATACAAGGGTCCGTTCAAGAAGGCTTTTTAGTGAAAGCGGGCGGAAATGTCGATATTGCCGGTATGGTTAGCGGAGGAAGCGTTCAGGGACTGAACATAACCATTCGGCTGGGAATTCTTGGACTGAACAAGGGTGTGATCACCGCAACCGGATCGGTTGTGGCAAAGTTTGTTGAAAACGCAACAGTGACAGCGGATCAAGACATATTGATCAGCGATGTTGTATTGCATAGTCATTTAAGTGCGGGCAAAAAAATCAGGGTGGAAGGGCGCAGAGGACAAATTGTTGGCGGGGTGGCAACGGCCGGTGACGAAATTATCGCAAAATCGGTTGGCTCTACTTCGACTACTCCGACAGAATTACAAGCTGGCGTAAATCCTAAGCTCCGGGAAGAATATTTTGCATTGCGTAAAGAACTGAAAAATACTGAAACCAGCTTGGACCAATTGCAAAAGGGGCTTTATACGCTGAGGTCAATAGATCAGAACTTGTTGGCGCCGGAAAAAAAGGATTTGTTGCTGAAACTTACGCGGGCCCATTTTACGACACTGGGGCAAGTTGAAACAATGCGCAAGCGGATGTGCGAGTTGGAGATCGCTTATGAAGAACTTAAGGGCGGTCAAATTAAAATTTCCGACTACGTATATTCGGGAGTGAAAATTGTTATAGGCGCCTTGGTAAAGCCGATTCAGGAAGATGCTCGCTTTGTGACGTATTATGCAGAAGCTGGCGAAATCAAGTTCCGTCCGTTTAAATAAAGGGGCTGTTGGCAACCCACAAGAATCAAGTGGGGTGAAACGTTTTGAACATTCGGCCCATCGATTTGCAAGTATTGATTCCTCGGACTATTGATGTTGCAAAAACTGCAGCTGTTAACGAACAACAGCCGGTTACACAGCAACAACAATTGGCTGCGCAATTGAAACAAACTGTTGCAGAGCAACAACGCCAGGTCCAGACAAAATTGTCGGCGCAACATGATGGTAAAGTGACCACCGAAGATTTGGATCATGAAAAACAAAAAGACCACCGTCAAAGTGATGGTCAAGATCCAGAAAATGCTGCAGGTGCTGAGTCTGATGCTGCGGGTGCAAAAGTGCAGTCCCTGCCGCCTGATCCGGTGCGCGGGCATACAATTGATATCAAGACTTGACAGGAGGAAACATGCTCACTGCTACCCTGACGATACTTGCACTAATCGTATCCTGCGTTATCATATGGTTCGCCGCTCGCCGAAGTAAAGCCTTCCAGAGAGTATCCAGCCATTTGTCCGGACCGGTGGAACAGATGCAGGAACAAATATTGTTGACGGCTGATTCAGCTGTGGATCGTCTTGATGGCAAAATCGCACAAATGGAGATTTTACTGTCGGAAATTGATCGAAGGAGTACAATGCTTGCGCAACAGAGCAAGCAACAACAAATGCAGCAGTTGCAGCTTGAACAACAGCAACAGCAATTGATTGTATGGCTTCAGACACAACGGCAGCAACTGGAAAAGGAATTTGAAATGCGTCAGCAAGTTTTAGCAAAATTGCAGGTGCATCCGGTTGCGGAGGTTCACGTGATGCCGCCCTCACAGCGAGTAGCGGTTGAAGCGCCGATGGCGCCGAAAGCGGTGACGGCTCCTGAAACTAGGCCGGAAATCGTCGCTCCGCCAGAAACCTCTCGCGTAAAAACAACTAAATCAGTAGCGAAGCCAGTAATTATGCAGCCGCCTCCCCAAGACAAGCGCACCATTATTCTGGATATGGCCGAGAACGGATTCTCGGTAACGGATATTGCTCAAAAGATGGGGATCGGCAAGGGTGAAGTCATGCTATTGTTGAAGCTGAGAAAAAGGGCAGTTCCGTAAAAAACGAATCTACTTGTTGTTGTGTTGTAGGTATGGTAAAATATATTTCGACGTGTTAATGACACACGTGGCAGTTTACCGTTGATCCTGTGCTGCAAAATTGCGGTGCGAACGGAGTATGGACGCCACGGAGGAAAAAACAGGAGGTGCCTTATGTCAGTTATATCCATGAAACAACTTCTCGAGGCGGGGGTTCATTTCGGTCATCAGACCAGAAGATGGAATCCCAAAATGGCTCCGTATATCTTTACGGAGCGCAATGGCATCTACATCATTGACTTGCAGAAGACTGTAAGGAAAGTGGAAGATGCTTATAATTTTGTTCGCAGCCTATCTCAGGATGGAAAGACCATGCTCTTCGTCGGAACAAAAAAACAAGCGCAAGAGGCCGTTCGGGACGAAGCGTTGCGTTGCAATATGTTCTATGTGAATGAGCGATGGCTCGGTGGTATGTTGACTAATTTCCAGACGATTCAGCGTCGGGTTTCCCGTATGCGCCAGTTGGAAGAAATGGATGCCAATGATGGTTTTGCCGGTCTGCATAAGAAAGAAGTCTTGCAGTTGCGTCATGAAATGGAACGCCTGCAAAAATTTCTCGGCGGCATCAAGAGCATGAATAAGTTGCCAGGCGCATTGTTTGTTATTGATCCTCGCAAAGAAGAAATCGCTGTTCAGGAAGCTCGAAAATTGGGTATTCCTGTTGTCGGAATTGTAGATACCAACTGTGATCCTGATTTGATCGATTATGTAATTCCTGCCAATGATGATGCGATTCGTGCTGTCAAGTTGCTTACCGCCCGTATGGCTGACGCTATTTTAGAAGGACGCCAGGGTGAACAACTTGAAATGGAAGAAGAAGTCGCAGCATCTGAAGAAGAATAGCGTTTTGCGCTGGCATAGGAGGAATAGAGAATGGTAACGGCACAACAAGTTAAAGAACTTCGCGAAACTACCGGCGCCGGAATGATGGACTGTAAAAAAGCCTTGGTTGAAACGAATGGGGATATGGACAAAGCTGTTGACTATCTTCGTGAGAAGGGGCTTGCAGCCGCCGCAAAAAAAGCTGGACGTATTGCCGCTGAAGGTTTGGTTGAATCTTATATTCATGCTGGTGGCAAGATCGGTGTCATGATTGAAGTGAACTGTGAAACTGATTTTGTAGCCAAGACACCGGAATTTCATGCTTTTGTCCGTGATTTGGCCATGCAAGTTGCAGCTGCTAATCCCCAATATCTTTGCAGGGATGAAGTACCTGCAAGCATTCTGGATCACGAACGGGAAGTGCTGAAAGCACAGGCGCTCAACGAAGGTAAACCGGCCAAGATTATTGATAAAATGGTGGAAGGCCGGGTCGAAAAGTTCTACAAGGATACTTGTTTGTTGGAGCAAGCTTTCATTAAAGACTCCGACAAATCGGTAACAGATATTGTAAACGCTCAGATTTCTAAAATTGGTGAAAATATTGTGGTTCGACGATTTACCCGCTATCAGATGGGTGAAGGAATTGAAAAGAAAGTATCCGATTTTGCTGAAGAAGTTGCAAACGCTGTAAAAAAATAACCGGAATGAAAAACGTAAAGAGAGAACACTTCCGTGTTCTCTCTTTTTCGGAAGGAATTCAAATCTCCTCGTAGAATATAGTAATCGGACGGAGGTTATGTGTTGGAGAGAAAAGTTTTTAAACGGGTTATTTTAAAACTGAGCGGAGAAGCATTGGCCGGTGAAAAGGGATTCGGGATAGACCCTGTGGTTGTCGATTCAGTTGCAAGGCAGGTCAAGGAGACAGTGCAGCAAGGATTACAAATTGCGATTGTAGTGGGTGGCGGGAATATTTGGCGAGGTTTATCTGGTAGTGCACGTGGCATGGATCGGGCAACTGCCGATTATATGGGAATGCTGGCGACGGTGATCAATTCATTGGCACTACAGGATGCTTTGGAACAGTGTTCGGTTGATACTCGAGTACAAACAGCAATCGAAATGCGGCAAGTTGCTGAACCATATATTCGCCGCCGGGCTATTCGCCATTTGGAAAAAGGCCGTGTGGTTATTTTTGCGGCAGGAACTGGCAATCCATATTTTTCAACAGATACCACTGCCGCTTTGAGGGCAGCCGAAATCGAAGCCGACGTGATTCTCATGGCGAAGAAAAATGTGGATGGGGTCTATGACAGCGATCCACAGCTGAATCCGAATGCTGTAAAGTTTACCGAACTTAAGTACATTGAAGTTATTCAGCGTGAATTGGGAGTTATGGATACTACGGCGACTTCCCTGTGTATGGATAATAATATTCCCATTATTGTGTTTGGCATTGATGAACCCGGCAATATCGTGAAAGCGGCGATGGGTTACTCTATCGGTACTGTTGTAGGAGGGAAATAAGCGTGCCAATTCAAGAAGTTTATTCATCACATGAAGAGCGTATGAAAAAAGCGATTGAAGCACTCCGACGTGAGTATACGTCGCTTCGGGCAGGAAGGGCAACTACCGGGCTACTGGACAAAATTGTCGTAGAATATTATGGTGCGCAGTCGCCAATTAATCAAGTGGCGAATATTTCAATTCCTGAGCCTCGAACGATAGTAATACAGCCTTGGGACAAAAAAACATTGCCTGTTATTGAGAAAGCTATCCTCAAATCAGATCTGGGGCTGACTCCTAATAACGACGGCATGGTTATTCGTCTGATTTTTCCACAGTTGACGCAGCAACGTCGTTTGGAGTTGACCAAAGTTGTGCATAAGGCGGCGGAAGACAGCCGCGTAGCAATTCGAAATCTGCGGCGCGATGCGAATGAAGATTTGAAAAAAATCGAGAAAGATAAAACTGCATCAGAAGATGATGTGAAAAAAGCGCAGGAATATATTCAAAAACTGACTGACAAATACATCAAGGAAGTAGATATGGTAATGGCGATTAAAGAAAAAGAAGTAATGGAAGTGTGAGCCCTTTACCGGATGTATTGATGCTGCCAATTGCCGCAGCGGTTACAGTTTTGGCAGAGACGGGCATTTTGGTCCGTATCGTCAAAACTAACCCTTGTTCTAATAAATTCCAAATGATGGGTGATTGCCAATATGTACTGCGCCAGAAATACTTTGACGGCGTCTGCTACTTGGTGGTTGCGGCAAAGATGGGAAAGGAGGTGCAGTGAAAGTTGGCTTATAAAATTAATGACACCTGTGTCTCATGCGGCACATGTGCTTCAACCTGTCCGGTTGGCGCGATCAAGGAAGGCACTCCCTACGTTATCCAAGAAGACGTGTGTGTTGAGTGTGGAGCTTGTGCGGCGGTTTGTCCGGTATCCGCAATCGAAGCTCCTTGATCGAAACCCCCTCTCAAGAGGGGGTTTCCCCTTACTGGGAGTATAAAGGAGAGATCTGCTTGAGTCCGAAATTCTGGCAACGTCGTAAGACTGTGCAGGGGAATGAACCGTTCCGTTTGGCGCCGGAAAAAATACCGCAACATGTTGCAATTATCATGGACGGAAATGGCCGTTGGGCTCAAAAACGTGGGTTGCCACGCACTTTTGGGCATAAGGCGGGGGCGGAAGTTCTCCGGTCGATTCTGACTGAAGCATCTGATATCGGTATCAGGTTTTTGACTGCCTATGCGTTTTCTACCGAAAACTGGCGAAGACCTCATGATGAAGTGGACTTTTTGATGGACTTATTTTCCACCTACTTGGATAACGAGGTGGATTACTTGGTTGAGAAACAAGTTCAGCTTCGATTCATTGGCAGTAAGGATAGGTTGAGCCCTGAACTGAGCCGACGGATCGAAGAAGCTGAGCTACGGACGGCACCAGGAACCGGCATCACATTAAATCTAGCGGTAGACTATGGAGGTCGGGCCGAAATTGTCTATGCTTCGCGAAAGCTAGTGCAGAAAGTGTTGGACGGCCATCTTTTTGTAGACGACATTGATGAAAAAACTTTTGCAAGCGCTTTATTTACGCATGATCAACCAGACCCTGACTTATTGATTCGACCGGGCGGGGACATGCGGATCAGTAATTTTCTCTTGTGGCAGTTGGCTTATGCAGAATTCTGGATTACCGATGTGCTTTGGCCCGATTTTACGCCAAAACATTTTCGCCAGGCAATTCATGATTTTCAAAACCGCGATCGTCGTTTTGGTGGCGTGAAACTCCCCAAATAGGAGGAATTGTACTGGAAACACGGATAGTAACAGCGCTAATAGCAACCCCTGTAGCCCTTTATTTGTTTTGGCAGGGAGGGGCTGTTTTTGCTGTTGGAATGATTTTTCTTGCGCTTGCTGCTTGGTATGAATATGTGCAGATGATGAAATTGAAATCCCTCCAACCGGCATCAGTTATTGGTGGCGTATGTGTGTTGGCTATGGGTCTTGTATCTTGGGGATATGGACTTGCCCAATTGACGTCCCTTTCCTTCCTTGCTCTTTTTCTCATCCTTTCATTGACAGTATTAAACTGCAATCGATTTGTCATGTCAGATGCTGCTTATAATCTGCTTGGCGTATTTTATATAGGGATACCATTTGCTCATTTTATTGCGCTCCGACTTTTGCCGGATAGTCTGGGAATGAAATATTTTGCTGTGGCTATGCTGGGAACATGGGCTTGTGATACGGTTGCTTACTTTGGTGGCACCCGATGGGGACGGCATAAACTGTGTCCAACGGTCAGTCCCGCCAAGAGCGTGGAAGGTGCGATTTTCGGTTTTATGGGGTGCCTTGCGGCGTCCCTGATTGCTGGATATTATATGCAACTTACATGGGTTAACAGCGTTTTTTGTGGCAGTGTGGTTGGGATTTCCTGTCAGCTGGGTGATTTGGTGGAATCCGCTGTCAAAAGGCACATGGGGGTAAAAGATTCGGGACGTTTTTTCCCTGGGCATGGTGGAGTTCTTGATAGAGTTGACAGCCTATTGTTTTCGATTCCCGCGGTTTATTATTATCTCGTTCTGTTAGCGGGACGTTAATATGTTGGAAGGGGTTATTGCATGATCAATGTTGCAATTTTGGGCAGCACAGGGTCAATCGGTACACAAACACTCGACGTTATCGCTGCGAATCCCGATCTGTTCCGATTATGCGCTTTGGCGGCGCATTCAAACCATCGGTTATTGCGGGAACAGATAGCTATATTTCGACCGGATTTTGCGGTGTTGACTGATGTGACAGCTGGAAAGCAGTTTGTTGCAGAGGGTATACCTGAGGGATTGGAGTTTCAAATAGGTGAGGCCGCGCTTCTGAAGGCGGCAGCGTATGCGGATGCGAATGTTGTTCTCAATGCGTTGGTCGGTTTTGCAGGATTGGCGCCTTCTATAGCCAGCATTAACGCTGGGAAAACTTTGGCGATTGCCAATAAAGAAACCTTGGTTGCGGCTGGAGCTTTGGTGATGAAATTGGCTGCTGAAAAAAAGGTAGCTGTAGTTCCCGTGGATAGCGAACATAGTGCGATTGCACAGTGTCTTGCCGGTGAAGGAGCTCTGGGAGTCAAACGATTGTTGATTACGGCGTCCGGCGGTCCTTTTCGCGGTCGAAAAATGAAGGATCTTACAAAGGTATCCTTGCATGAATGCCTGAAGCATCCTAATTGGACGATGGGGCGAAAAATCACCATTGATTCGGCAACGCTGATGAATAAGGGCCTAGAAGTTATTGAAGCCCATTGGCTGTTTGATGTTGAATATGACAGAATTGATGTAGTAGTTCATCCTCAGAGTATTGTTCATTCCATGGTGGAATTTGTAGATGGTTCAATAAAAGCCCAGCTTGGATTACCTGACATGAAGCTGCCTATCCAGTATGCATTGAACCAAGGAATTAGGATTGATACCGCATTTACACGCATAGATTTCAGCCAAGCCCTATCTCTCACGTTTGAACCTCCAGATACTGATACGTTTAGAGCGTTGCCATTGGCATACGAAGCCGGACGACGAGGCAGTACATTTCCTTGTGTGATGAATGCCGCCAACGAAGTCGGTGTTCAGGCTTTTATTGACAAAAAAATTGGTTTTGCGGATATGATCCATGTAGTGGAAGAAGTGTTAATGAAGCACACGGGTGCTGTTAACCCGGTTCTCGATGATTATATGGATGCCGATGCCTGGGCGCGGCGCGCTGCGAATGAATTTGTTGACAAGGTGGTTAAATAATGCTCACGGTAGCTGCGACAGTTTTTGTGTTTGGAATGCTGGTGCTGGTTCATGAATTGGGACATTTTTTTACAGCGAAACTTACTGGTATGCGGGTGAGTGAGTTTGCGATCGGGTTTGGTCCCAAATTGCTTTGGAAAAAGCGGGGAGAAACCGAATATTCTGTGCGGATGATTCCTCTTGGCGGCTATAATAAGATAGACGGTATGGACCCGGAAGAAGAGCAGGATGAAAGATCTTTTTCCAGCAAACCGGTATGGGCTAGGACGCTCGTAATCGCAGCCGGATCCTTGATGAATTTTGTGTTGCCGGTGCTGCTGTTCACCATTGTTTTTCTGTGGAACGGGATTGAGACAGTCTCGGATAAACCGGTGATCGGAGCTTTGATTGACGGAAAACCGGCTGTTCAATCAGGGATTGGCGTAGGGGATACGGTGTTGAAGGTCAATGGGACGCCGGTGGGTACATGGAAGCAAGTGGTGGAAACCATCCGCGTGTCAAAAGACTCGTTAACGATTGAAATGCTTACAAAAGACGGCAGGCCGCGCACAGTGACCATGATTCCTGAAATGGACAATAAATCCGGGCGAGCGCTGATTGGCATCGTTCCGGTCATTGATCGGCAAATTCCCGGTTTTGGGGATGCAGTAGCACTTTCAGTAAAGCATACCTATACTATCGCAGGGAAAATGTTGTCCGGATTGGGGCAGATGTTCACCGGTCAGGCAGATGCAGATATAGCAGGACCCATTGGCGTGATGAAAATGACTGGAGAAATTGCACAACTCGGGTTTATTCCGTTATTGCAGTTTGCCGCATTTCTCAGTATCAACCTAGGGTTGATAAATTTGTTGCCAGTGCCATTACTGGATGGGGGCCACATTGTTACGCTGCTGGTGGAAGCTATTCGTAGGAAGCCCTTGAATTCCACCCAGATTAGGTATATCCAGATGGTGGGGATGGCATTGTTAGGATTTTTGATGTTATTTGCCACTTTTAAGGATTTGCTTCGGTTGAATGTTTTTTGACGGGGTGTAGTATATATGACTGTTTTTCCTGAACGAAAGACGAAAAGAGTTCTGCATGTCGGGAATGTTGCCGTAGGCGGAGAATCCCCGATTTCTGTGCAGTCCATGACAACGACAAAAACCTCTAATACCGCCGCTACTATAGCGCAAATTCGCCAACTCCAAGCTGCGGGGTGCGAAATCATCCGGGTAGCTGTTCCGGATATGGCGGCAGCGCAGGCGGTTTCAGCGATTAAAGAGGCAGTGGATATTCCGGTTGTTGCCGATATTCACTTCGAT
>DATMYT010000056.1:0-3740 GCA_035560855.1 Negativicutes bacterium
CGGGGAAAGTCCACTATTGCAGGATTTTTCCCCGAGATAAAGACAAAGGGAAACCCGTGTTTCCACCGTTTCCCTCTGTCAAATTATATTTTTGCGCTGTTTTTGTTTTTCTGCATTCCCATAAAGACTTTTTCCGGTGTAATCGGTAAATCGGTAATCCTGACGCCTACCGCATTGTATACGGCCGCTACGATGGCTGGAGGCGGCGTGTTGATGACGACTTCTCCGATTGATTTGGCGCCGAAAGGTCCGGTAGGTTCGTAGCTTGGTTCAAAATAGACCCGAATTCCGCCAATATCCTTCCGACCTGGGATTTTATAGGTCATAAACGAATTGGAAAGCAGGTTGCCGCGCGCATCATATTGCACTTCTTCAAATAGAGCCATGCCGATCCCCTGCACGATGCCGCCTTCCGTCTGAATCCGGGCAAGGTTGGGATTAACGACTGTACCGCAATCAACGACCGCTACATAATCCAACAACGAGACCTTTCCTGTCTCTATATCCACTTCGACTTCGGCGAATCCTGCCACATAAGGCGGCGGCGAAACCGGGCTGCCAAATGTCGCATATCCCGCCAATTGATGAAGTTCCGGACCGACCACAGACTTCGCTGCGATTTGAGCGAGAGTTATTTCCGCGCCAGTTGCTGCATGAAAGCAGCGAATACCGTCGAACTCTATTTCAGTTGGCGGCAGTTTCAAAATAGCGGCCGCCTGTCCGATAATTTTTTCCCGCAGTTCTTCAGAGGCTTTCTTCACTGCCATGCCGGTCACGTAGGTGGTACTGGATGCATAAGATCCCGGATCGTAAGGCGACACATCCGTGTCGGCTGCATGAATCACCAAGTGATCCATGTCTGTTTTCATCACTTCCGCCGCCATTTGCAAGAGAATGGTGTCACTACCGGTCCCCATATCGGTGGACCCAACCAGCACCAGGTAGTTTCCATCATCGCCAAGGCGGATTTCCGCCGAAGCGGTGTCTATGTTGGCAATTCCCGACCCCTGCATTGTGACGGCCATGCCGACCGCGCGAACTTTTCCGTCTTTCTCAATGCGCGGAAATTTATCATCCCATCCGATGAGTTCCTTGCCTCTTTCGATACAGCGGTGCAAGGTCGAACTGCCGAGTTTTTTACCTTTATAGTATAGGGACGTTTCTCCCGTGCGAATCAGATTGCGCAGTCGCAATTCAGTCGGATCCATGCCAAGCGCTTCCGCCAGTTTGTTGACGGTACATTCTTGAACGAAGGTTCCCTGCGTTGCGCCATAGCCACGGAATGCGCCGCCTGGCAGTTTATTGGTATATACGGCATGGCCTTTGAAACGCACCGCTTTTGTCTTGTTATACATCGGCAATGATTTATCGCCGATAACGGAAAAAACAGTAGGCGCATGCTCTCCATACGCGCCTGTATCCGAACATCCCTGGATATCTACGACGCGGATGAAGCCTTCACGATCAGCTCCCATACGGACAGTAAACTGTGATGCATGACGGCTATTGGAAGCAATAAACGATTCTTTCCGGCTATATACAATTTTTGCTGGCTTGCCGGTTTTCAACGTGACAATGGCGGCATAGACTTCCGATACTCCGGTTTGCTTGGCGCCAAAACCACCTCCGATTCGAGGCTTGATAACCCGAATGCGGGTAGCGGGAATTTGCAACGCCCGCGCCAGGTGACGTCGAACATGAAAAGGGATCTGCGTTGAACTGAGGACGACAAGCCGACCGGCATGATCAAGATAGGTAAATGTCCGGAAAGTTTCCATCATGGCCTGAGCCTGAGCCTGGGTACGATATGACTCTTCCACCACAACAGCACATTGGGCCAGTTCGGCCTCAATATCGCCAATTTCGACTGTGTGACTGGAAGCAATATTTCGGTCTTTTTCCAGGCCAATCGGAAAATTAAAGGACAAATCCGATTCAGGATGGACGATGGAAGGATTGTCGATCGCTGTCGATAAATCCAAAACCGGTTCCAACACTTCATATTCCACGTGAATCAGGTCAATCGCCGCAAGCGCGGTTTTCTCGTCCACTGCCGCCACAATCGCAACTTCGTCGCCAACGTAACGTACCCATTGATCAAGAATAAGACGATCATAAGGCGAAGGTTCCGGATAGGATTGACCCGCTGTAGTATATCGGACTTGCGGGACATCCTGAAATGTGAGAACGCACTCCACTCCATCCATCGACCTAGCGCCCGCAACATCAATCGCTTTTATTTTGGCAAAAGCATGCGGGCTGCGCAAAATTTTGACTATCAGCGTGCCAGGCGTCACCATGTCTTCCGTATACATCGGTTTTCCTGTTGCAATGGCCAGGGCATCGATTTTGACGACACTTTTACCTACACATTCCATCAGGTTTTCACCTCCATATAGGTTTTCACGGCTCGCATCTGCCCCATATATCCGGTACATCGGCAGAGATTGCCTGCAAGATAATGCATTATTTCTTCGTCTGTCGGACTCGGCAATTCTTTTTTCATAGCCAGAACCGTCATGATAAAACCAGGACTGCAGAAGCCGCATTGTTCAGCGCCTTCAGCCGCCAGGATACCGGCAAACTTTTCGGCTTCCGGCTGAACGCCCTCAATTGTAGTTATATTTTTTCCCCTGGCTCGAAATGCCAGCATTGTACAAGAAAGTACCGGACTTTCGTCAACCCAGACCGTGCATAAGCCACAGCAAGAAGTATCGCATCCCTGCCGGATACTGAGCATGCCGATTTTGCGCAGCGCATCGGCGAGCATTTCATCAGGTTCCACATTCAGCACGTTTTTTTTGCCATTTAAGGCAATTTCTATTTGCATGACAGAACCTCCCCAATCGCCCGTTTGACAAGCACCGCGCACATTGCCTGGCGGTACCGAGCCGACGCTTTATTGTTACCACCGAACGTAAGTTCTTCGGCCACTGACTCTGCAATCTTCTCCACGTTCATATGTTCGATTGTTCCTTGCGATAACCGTTCGCACGCTTTGGTTGCAACTTGCGCTTTACCGGGTCGGGCGCCGACTGCAATAATCCATTGTTCGCCTTTGTGGGAAACGGCTGCATTAAGAATCGGAAAATCTGCTCCGGCATTACGCAAATTCTGATAAGAAGCATGGCGGTCATCTTTTTTGATGTGCACCCATGTCAGGATATCCCGAGCAATTGGTTTGTCGAGAAAATCCTGCAGCGGCATCCGTCCGTTTTTTATCAATTCAACCTCAGTATTCAGAACCAACAGCGAGGGAATAATATCGGAAAAACCATATTTTGAATACACGGAAGCTCCGATCGTAGCACAACGACGAAATTGTGTTCCTAAAATGTTGCCAATAGCTCGGGAGATAATTCCATCAAAAAGATCGTTCAAGGATTGATTCGTCTCCATGTCATAAAGTGTCGCCATGGCTCCGATTCGAATTTCAGCTTCATTTTCGGTAATACTTCCCAGTCCGCACCGCGATAAATCCATAGCTTTGCCAATGCGGCGCGAGCCTAATTTTAGAAATCCACAGCCTCCCAATACAACAATATCAGGTGATGCTATCAACATTTCAGTCGCTTCGCTGACAGTTTCCGGTTGTAGCAGTTCATCAATAGTGAACATTTTATCCTCCTCTGTCGGTAAATCATCTTGTTGTAGTGTTATTATATCAAATCACGAAACATTCCTGAACCATCACTCGCGGAAATCTTCAAGTGACGAAATTCCAATGCGGTGATATACTT
>DATMYT010000057.1:0-2470 GCA_035560855.1 Negativicutes bacterium
TTGCAATTCCGACGCGCTGCTGCATGCCGCCGCTGAGGTTTGAAATGCTCTTATGCTCCCAGCCGTCCAAGCCTACCATCGATATCATTTCCATCGCCTTTGCGTCGCGCTCTTCCTTCTTCATTCTGCGAATCTCAAGGCCGAAGGAGACATTCGCCAGAACGTCTTTGTGGGACATCAGGCCGAAGCTCTGAAACACCATCGAAATTTTACTGCGCCTGTAGTCCTGCAGTTCCTTTTTGCTGAACTCAGCTACATCCTGGCCTTCATAATAGACTTTTCCGGATGTTGCGGGCTGCAGCATATTCAGGCAGCGCACCACAGTTGACTTCCCGGAACCCGACAGGCCGATCAGTGCAAATATCTTGCCGCGTTCGACCTCAAACGAGACGTCGTCGACCGCGACGGTGACACCGGTCTGTTTCAGGATTTCCTCCTTTTCAAAGCCTTTTTTCAGCATGTCGCTGGCAAGGCTTTTCTTTGCGCCAAACAGCTTCGTCAGATGCTCTGCCCGCAGTATGATATTATTTTCATTTGTCATCGGGCATCACTCTCTTTCTTGAATATTCCCTGAGTGAGCCTGTCTATGATAATGGCAACGATGACGATGGCGATGCCCGCAGCGAAGCCCCTTCCGCTCTCAAGCCGGTTTATTCCCTTGATTACTTCCGATCCTAAACCGGTGGCGCCTATCATCGAACAGGTCACGACCATGGAGATTGCCATCATGATGGTTTGGTTAACACCTGCCATGATCGTTGGCATCGCCTGTGGAATCTGAACTTTAAACAGGGCCTGCGCCTTGGTTGCTCCAAATGCTCTTGCAGCCTCCACGACTTCAAAATCGACCTGCTGTATGCCGTGACTGGTCAGGCGAATGACCGGGGGAACCGCGTAAATTGTTGTGGCGATCACCGCCGGAACATTACCCAGACCCAGAAGCATCACGGCTGGAATGAGATAGACGAAGCTGGGCATTGTCTGCATGGTGTCGAGTATCGGCCTGACAAACGCATTGGCTTTTTTGCTGGAAGAAATCAGTATACCGATCGGAAGACCAATGAGAAGCGATATGATGACGGATGTAACGACAATGGTCAGCGTCTGATTCATCATTTCCCAGAGACCTATCACGCCGACAAAAAAGAGCAGGACCGTATAAAACAGGGCGCGAACGATTTTCTTGCTCATTTTCCACGTAGCAAGGAACACCAAAATCAAAAGCAGCCACCACGGGATCAGGTTGATGACACTGGCAACGCCGTTCAATATCGCCCGCAGAACGCTCGAAATTCCGTTGAAAAAAGGATCCCAGTGCTGGAGCATGTAATTGATCGCGCTGTCAATAGGCGCTTTAATGTTTAAAGAAATGCTATCCGGAAATTCCAATAACCACTCCGGCAATATCCTCACACCTCCTTTTCTGCAAGCGTATCCCGAACAAGTTCAGCTTTGTCGGCGGGAAGCCATTCGTCAAGAAGCTCATTATGTTCGGAAAGAAACCACTTCGCTGCATCTTCATACGATGCATCGTTATTGTTTATATAGGCCAGGGCTTCGGATGTCAGTGCGCTTGAAGTTTGATAGTGACTTAAAAATTCGCAAAACTCGGGATTTGTCTTATAGAAATCCGGGTTTACACACACGGTGAGCGCTATAGAGGGGCATTCACATTGGCCGAGCAGATATAAATCCTCCTGATAGGGCGCGTCCTCCAAAAGAACAAGGTCATATTGTCCGGTAATCCACGCAGGCTCCCAGTAATACGCAACGATAGGCTGACCTTTTTCATATGCGCCCGCAATAGCCGCCGCAAGAGCTGCGTCCGATCCGGGATCAACGTAATTATAGAACGCGTCCAGCCCGTAAAACTTCACTTTATTGCGCATGACCTCGTCTATTGCCCAGCCGGAAATCGCGCCGTATATTCTGCCCTTTGACGGATCGTCCGGATCGGCAAAAGCATCGCTGTAATTTTTTAAATCTTCGACTGTCTTCAGATCGGGCGCCAAGGCCTCAATGCCTCTTTCGGGATCCCCTTCGATGACATATCTGGGCACATAAAGGCCCTGCACATTATCGGCATAGTTTACGCCAAGCTCGGTAATGGCTCCGGAGCTGACGTCATCTTTGTAAGTTGCGATCGTGTCGGTCCAGGTTTCCATATAAACCTGTAGATCTCCGTTTTTCAGCGCTCCATAGGTTACGGCGGTCGACCCGGAAACTTCATCAGTTTCCAACCCGTATGCGGACTCAGCTATGAACATTGCAACCGCATTGTGAAATTTCATGCTGTCCCAGCCGGCATCACCAAAAGCCACCTTATCCGCTTCCTTAGCGCACGCGCTGATAAGGAGCAGCGAAGCGGCACACAACATGACGGCCAACAGTCTTTTCTTCATCGAATCTACCTCCTTTAAAAATTTTCGTGAATCTGGAATCAGTATCACTGGAACTACAAAACGTATAC
>DATMYT010000058.1:0-3223 GCA_035560855.1 Negativicutes bacterium
AGTTTATAGAGTTCAGAAAGGCGGATTATATGTTAAAAAAGACAATTCGTATTCGATGCGGTAAAAAAGATCAAATTGTTGAGATCGAAGAGATTACTGAGGTTCTGCCAAACGGAAATGGAGCTGATAAAAAGTTCATTCGCAGATTTTGTAACGAGCAAAATCATTGTGTATACCGTACTGTTTGCCCTGCTATCAATTAGCGATTTTGCTTGGGAGAAAAGACAGGGCTGTCCGGAAACGATTCAAAGAAATCGCGAAGCGGACAGCCTATTTTTTTCTTCCTTACGACTCGATGTAGACCTTATAAAATCTACTAGTCCTTCTTCTTTCGCACGAGCGAAAACACGATTACCCCAACCGCAACGACCGCAGCAACAGTCGCCGCAAGCATCCATCCGTCGAGTGCCGAAGCGTCGGCGCTTATGGCGTCGGGCTGCGATGTGCTTGCCGGTGTTGGAGTCGGCGGTTGCGTTGGTGCGGGCGAAAGAGTGACCGATCCCGGCGCCGCCTCTCCCCGCGCCTCGGCGAGGAGAGCTTCCAGTTCCTCCTGCGAAATCTGCTGAATCGGGTAGCCGTTCCACTCGGTTTCGCCGTTTGGCGCCCATTCAGAGGCATAGGCTGCGGTGTAGTAGAGGGTTGGGTAGGGGATGATTTCACCACCATGGGCGTGAGAACTCGAAATATATCCTTTACCGTCTGCGGAGCGCCCTGTTTCTTCAAAAAGATATCTTCCCCAATCGCTGGGTTTTCCCGCTGTGAAGATGATTCGCTTAAGATTATCGCAGAATCGGAATGCGCTATTGTCAACTATGATGCCGTCCGAATGGATCAATATCGTTTCCAATCCAGTACAGATATCTATCGCACGTGCTTCAATATGTTTTACAGTATCGGGCAGTTCCAAACTTTTCAGCTGATCACCTGCTCCGATTGAGCTGTCACGCAGGACTTCGATTTTCGTTTCTCTGATGTCAACACTCGAAAGTGCTGGACACCAATCAAATGTATAGATCCCGATATCGTTTACTTCTGGGCCTAACTGAATCTTTTCTAAGGATTGACAACCATAAAAAGCACTCGTTCCGATCGACTGCAGATCACGCGGAAAAAAGACGGATTGAAGTGTTTTACATGAATCAAACGCGTAGTCTCCTATACTCACAACACTTTGTGGAATCGTGACATGTCTAGTATATCCGTAATCGTAGAATGCACGCGCTCCTATATGCTCAATGTATGCGGGGATATTCTCGATAGATTCAATCGATTCCTTACTCGACAGATTGGATGCGCTAAATAAGGTATTCGTCTTTTTATTTACGACCCAGCCGTTATCGATGATGAAGCATGTATTCCCAGGCTCAATTGTGATATTGGAAGGGGCAAATCGGCTCCAGCCACATACTTCAATCGATAATTCAGTCACATTCTTTCCTATTGCAAGAACGTCAACTTCACGTGCCGAGTGTTGATATTTCCATACACCCGTTTGCTCATCTTGATCATTGCTTGAGAAATCCTTAAGTCCGCCGTTTTCGGTTATGGTCAAAGTGCCATCTTGAAATATCCACCCGTCGCCTTCCTCGTAGTCGCCCTCAGCACTGGCTGATGCAGGCAGGAACGCAAAAGAAATAATAAACACTGTTATGATAGTTCTTGTCACGTGTCGCATAATTACTCCTCTTATTAGTCCATATCATCCCATTCGAGATTCCATTGAACAACATGCGTAATGATTTGTCCTGAATGATCCCTTGTGTAAAGACCTCCTTTATTGGTGCCATTGTATGCTAAATACTGACCAGTAACCTTTTTTGCGACTGCACTTGCTTCAACGACTTCAGGATAAGACTTCTTTTTCATTGGATCATAAATCGTTTCACCAGTAGCAATCGCTACATGAACATCTTTACTCAAATTCTTCGGATCGGCATAGAACACGAAATCCCCTCGTTGTAATTCAGGCAGGTCTTGATCGTTTTTATAGTCATATGTAATTTCGCCGTAATCTGTTCCCCTGATACTATCAACCATTCCTGCGCAGTTGTTGCTAATATAACCAGTTCCAAATGGGAGTTTGCTTCCGCATTTCAATATAAAAGATATCGCCAGTCCTGAACAATCGAATTGTTGGGGTTTTTCTTTTCCATAGCGACTATGGTTCCGCGTGTCAAAGCAGTATGATGCATTACTATTAACTGCATCATCTAGAAACTTAAAGCCTTCATCCAACATTGCTTCTTTTTTAGCCGAAGAGGGTGATACTCCGTTTCCCTGTTTCGGCGTTGGACTCGGCGTAGTCGTTGGTTTGGGTGTAGGCGTCATCGGAATCGTTGGTCTCGGTTCGACCGTGGTAATCGGTACAATTTGCGGCGAGGCTTTCGGTTTCTCTTTTGGGGCGAAGATGCTGTCCAACAATGCGTGAAACCAACTCTCCTTCTTTCCATCCTCGCCGTCCGTGTCTCCTGACCCGTCTCCCTTTTCAAGCGGCTTATAGCTATAAGGCGTTTTTGTAGGGTTGGTGATTTTTACTGGATTCGCTGCCGCGATTGCCGGCTTTCCCAACAGCTTCGTTTGCAGGTTCTCTTTCTGCTCCTCTAATTTTCGTTGCGGGACGCCACTTTGTAAAGAGGGAGAAATTGAGGAATTCGTGTTCGTTTTCTGAAAGTTCTGTGCCAGAGCCTGAACCGCTTTCGCGGACAACAAAGCAGGCGCTTGGACGGGAGAAGCTTGCGCTGCGGCATATTCCTGTGCCTGATTGTGCTCATTCAGAACGCTGAGAGGAACATTCGCATTCAACAGCGACCATTGTTCTTGAGCGGTCAACCCGCTGTAGCCTATTGTCCGAAGCTGCTGTTTCGTGGTCATGCCTTCCCAGTTCGCGAAAGGGAAATCGCGCGGAAGCTTGCTGACGAGACTTGCTTGCGTGAGTTGCTCTTTTGTGAGAGCCGGAATTTCGCCCGGTTTGTACAGCACGCCGCCTTTGGAAATGTAATTGGGTTGGTTGTTGTTCAGCAGTTTGTTTCGCATGTTTATATCCTCCTATGCGCTTTTCTTGAGGATACAACAGGATTCCCATGAAAAATTATAAGAATTCGCCAAAGCCGGAATTCCTATAATTGCTGATACGCCTATTATACCGAACAAACGTTCCGATTTCACGTGACAATATTGTAAAAAGACGGAGCCGGGTGGCTCCGATTTTTTCGTCATTATGCAC
>DATMYT010000059.1:0-2332 GCA_035560855.1 Negativicutes bacterium
AATTTGAATCTTGTGTTTTGTATCGTCTGAAGAAAGGT
Source organism: Negativicutes bacterium (assembly GCA_035560855.1). Lineage (GTDB taxonomy): Bacteria > Bacillota > Negativicutes > UBA1444 > UBA1444 > UBA1444. The sequence continues at coordinate 39 of DATMYT010000059.1, forward strand.
GTGCAGTGTGCGAATTGATCGCCGGACTGTTGATCGTTTCACAAGGGACTCCCGTTAACTTTAAGAAGTACGCGGAACAGGAGCCGATGTGCGCTTGTTTTACGTACTTTGTTTTTTTGCAATAATGAACCGTGTTGAGGTAATGAGAGGGAGTAAGGGGGAAAAGTCTATGAAAAGTATTCAAACAAAACTGACAGTGACCATATTGATCATTTTCGTACTTGCAATGGGAACTTTGGGTGGGCTGAATTATTGGAAGGCCCGACAAATTATCTCCAACGGCATGGTCAAGGACATTGCGTCACAAGCAGCCGTTGCGGCTGGTGATGTAAATGACTGGTTGGAGGGACGCAAACTTGAGATGGCGGGGATTGCACTGTCACCGGTCTTGCAAACGGGAAATCTGGAAGCAATCGTTCCTTTTTTGGTGGCATCCAACAAGACGAATGGTCGATATGAAACTCTCGGCTATATTTCGCCAACCGGTATCTCCAACGATTCCAAAGGGGTTACTATCGATCTTAGCTCACGAGCCTATTTTCAGAAAGCCATCAAGGGCGAAGCCGCTATTTCTGATCCGGTGGTTTCTCCTGCAACCGGTGGACTGGTGGCAGTCGTGGCTGTTCCTATCAAAACAACGGACGGAAGAACTGTCGGAGTATTCTTTGGCAGCATGAGTTTGGAAGAGCTATCAAAAAAAATAGCTGCAGTTAAGATGTTTCAGACTGGGTATGCTTATGTACTGAAGAGTGACGGCTTAACTATCGCCAACCCCAATAAAGACTTAGTCATGAAGGATAACCCGCTCAAGAATGATAAACTTCCGCCGTCCTTGCGGTCAAATGCGGAACGTATGGTAAAAGGGGAGTCCGGTACAACAACCTACGAATATAATGGCGTGGAAAAAATGGTGGGATTTGCTCCGATACCGATCACCAACTGGTCTCTGGCGGTGACAGTTCCGGTTGCGGAAGCTACTGGGGTTTTATCTGATTTGACTTGGATTTCTGTACTTACTATTCTCATTGTATTAGTGCTCGCAACCTTAATCATCATATGGTTCGCCCGGCAAATCGCCAAGCCGATTCAGACGTTGGAAGTCGCGGCCAATCGCATCGCGGGCGGCGATCTCTCCCAAACCAGTCTGGGAATTACGTCCAATGACGAAATCGGACGTCTGGCCAAGAGTTTTGAAAAAATGGCCCATAATGTGCGTTCACTGATTAAACAAATTCATTCCAACGCCGAACAGCTGGCAGCCTCCAGCGAAGAACTCACGGCCAGCGCCGAGCAGTCAGCGCAGGCTGCCAATCATGTTGCCATGTCCATGACTGATGTTGCTGCCGGGGCCAACGACCAACTGGCGGCAGCGACCGATACCTCGGCTATCGTGGAAGAAATGTCGGCGGGGATTGAGCAGATAGCTGCCAATGCGAACCTCGTCTCCGGGCAGTCCGAACAGGCGGCGGGCAAAGCCATCAACGGCGGCGCCGCTGTCGACAAAGCCGTCAGTCAGATGACGTTGATCGAAAACACGGTCAATACCTCGGCTCAAGTGGTCGCCAAACTGGGGGAACGATCCAAAGAGATCGGTCAGATCGTTGATACCATCTCCGGCATTGCCGGACAAACCAACCTGCTCGCGCTCAACGCCGCGATCGAAGCGGCGCGGGCCGGGGAACAGGGCAGAGGTTTTGCCGTTGTAGCGGAGGAAGTACGCAAGCTGGCCGAACAGTCGGAGGAAGCCGCGAAAAAAATCGCTTCATTGATCGGTGAAATTCAGACTGACACGGACAAAGCTGTCGAAGCGATGAACAACGGAACCCGGGAAGTAAAAACCGGCGCTGACGTGGTCAATGCGGCAGGTGTATCTTTCCGTGAAATCGCCGACCTGGTGACGGAAGTCTCCGACCAGATCAAGCAGATGTCCGGCGCTATTCAGCAGATGGCAACCGGCAGTCAACAAATCGTCGGATCCGTCAAGAAGATTGGCGACCTGAGCAAGAAGTCCGCCGGAGAAGCGCAGAGCGTATCGGCGGCGACAGAAGAGCAACTGGCATCAATGGAGGAAATCTCCACTTCCAGCCGGGCGTTGGCGACACTGGCTCAGGAACTGCGAGGAGCGGTTGACAAGTTCAACGTATAAACGTATAGATTATTAAGGATTCGATAAAAATCTGTCCCTCGCTGAGCTGAGTAGCTTTGGTGGGGGACTTTTTTTGGTCTAGTGTGATAAAATAAAAATCTGATACATGTTGGGAGGTGCCATATTTGAATGAAGTTAGAGTGAGGTT
>DATMYT010000060.1:0-10208 GCA_035560855.1 Negativicutes bacterium
GGTACCACATTAAACTAATCAGCAAATTTTTATGATAGTGCCGTTCATAAGTATAACAGCATTCTATAGTTTGCCGCCTCTACAAAAGAGCAACCACCTTCAAATAATTTCCGGGATGCGCAGCAATATCCGCTACTGCGGCAGGAATCTCCTCAAAAGAAATGGTTTTGGTTATCACTGCTGCGACATTCACCTTGCGTTGCCCAACCAGTTCTATGCTTTCAGGGAATGCATGGAAACTATTTCGTGACCCGACAATGTCAAGCTCTTTCTTGGTAAATAACGCCGTCGGCAAAGAAACTTCACTCTTAGGCCACCCAACCAGCGCAATTCTTCCCGCATATGAAATATAATCAATACTACTGCGAATCGCCGCGGCATTACCTGACGCTTCAATTACGACTTCTGCCATTCGCCCGTTGGTAATTGTTTTAATTTCATTTATGGCATTTTTTCGTGTAGGATTAATGACATGTTTGACCCCTAGTGCTTGTGCAAACTGCAAACGCTCTTCTACCGGATCGACAATAATTGGCGTTGCCGCCAGCGTCAGCGCATACTGCGCCGCCAACAATCCGATGGGACCAGCACCAGTAATCACAACATGCTCGCCCTTTTTGACGCGGCTCCGCTTGACCGAATGCATAGAAATCGTCAAGGGCTCAACTATCGCCAACAAATCCCATGGGATATTGTGGGCCACCTTATGAACTAAATGCCGGGGATGTGAGAAGTATTCGGACATTGCGCCATCAATATGAACACCCAAAACCTTCAAGTTTTCGCAACAGTTGGTTCGATTGCTTTGGCAAGGATAACAGTGACCGCAATACACATAAGGCTCTAATACCACATGATCCCCAACCGATAGATCTTTTTCGTCGTTAGGAACATCCACTACTTCACCGGCCACCTCGTGACCAATAATGCGGGGATAAGACACCAACGGATTAGTGCCCATAAAGGCGCCGATATCTGACCCGCAAATCCCCAGACTGCGGACCCGAATCAGGATTTCGTCCGTTTTGCGAAGCTGGTGGGGCACTTCTTGAACCTTAATTTTTCCGGGAGACTGCAAACAAACTGCTTTCATGGCTCAGTCCACGCCCTCCTCAATCAATTGGTCCAACGTAGCCTGTATGCCATCACACACAATTTGATGAAGGTATTGGGCCGTTTTCTGTGTTAATCCATCAACGAGATTTAAGTCTTGATCCCATAGCGATCGATTTGCCAGAATCACTTGCGTAAGTTTCCGCGCTCCGTCCTGATTCCCGTCAAATTGTCGCCACGTTTCGGCAAAAAACTCTAACGTGGGTAAATCATCTTTCATGATAAATTCGCCCTTATCGCGCCGGGCCGTCATATTGCTCCCGTTGACAATGCCGCCCCGGTACACAGCGATCAATGCCGCTAACGAAAAGGTAAGTAGTTTCGGCAGTGTACCGTTCAACTGTTGGTACTCCAAAATGGACGGCAAAACTCTGGTCTTGAACTTTGAAGACGAATTGAGCAGGATACTAATCAAATAATGTTTGATGAACGGGTTTTGAAACCGCTCAATTACCGCGTCGGCAAAATCGACAAGAATTTTCTTATCCAAGTCCGCTGATGGGATAATTTCATCATAGACAATTTTGCGCACATATTTTCCTAACACAGAATGATCCATCATTTCGCCGACTGTCTCCAGCCCATACAGAAATGCCGCCGGCACCGACGCGGTATGTGCCCCATTCAAAATGCGAACTTTGCGGGTCCTATACGGTGTCATGTCATCAGTCCAGATGACATTGAGTCCCACTTCTGTGAAAGGCAGACGCTTCGCCAATTCCGCAGAGCCCTCAATGACCCATAGGTGGAATAATTCACCGGCATCCACCAGCTGATCCCTATATCCAGCCTGACTTTCAAGCACCGCAATCTCATCTTTTGGATAACCTGTCACAACTCGATCAACCAAGGAATTATGAAATGAATTGTGTTCGCTAATCCAACTTTTAAAGGTTTGCGGCAAATTCCAGGCATCGATTAAACTCAAAACCGCTTCCTTCAGTTTATCGCCATTGCGGTCAATCAGCTCACAAGGAATCATAACCATCCCTTTGGCCGTATCCCCGTTAAAGTGTTGAAACCGGTGATAAAGATAAGCAGTCAATTTCCCAGGAAACGTTTTGGGTGGCATCATTCCCAGCCGATCGCCGGGGTCAAAAACAATGCCCGCTTCAGTAGTATTGGAAATCACAAATTCGATCTCCGGATTTTCTGCGCACCGTAAGAAATTGTCCCACTCAGTGTAAGGGTTAATTCCCCGGCTCACCGAGCTGATTACTTCTTTTTTCTCGATCACCTTGCCGTTTTGTAATCCCCGCAGCAAAAGAGTATAAACGCCATCCTGCGCGTTCAGCGCATCAACCATTCCTTCTGCAATCGGCTGAACTACCACAACACGACCATTGAATTTTCCCTGCTTGTTCAATTGATGAAACATCCAGTCCACAAATGCCCGCAAAAAATTGCCTTCTCCAAACTGAATGACTCTCTCCGGCAGTTTGTCTGACACCACTGACACTTCCAAGTCTTGGGGAAAAACAAACTGGCTGTTTAGCAGTTTCCTGTTCAATGTTTGCACGTGTATTACCTCATTTCTTTACCTGCTCTTACTTCATCTTGATATATTTAGCAAGAAGCATGCCAATGGGGGTAACACTTGTTATTCTAGGAAACCCTCCGAGTTACAGAAATTCAGCCCACACAAATTCGGTTCGAAATGAAACACAGGTGTTTCATTTCGAACCGAATTATTTATCGTCGCCTTTTTGCATCCGCCGCCACAAAGTTGTCCGACCGATTCCTAAGCGCTTGGCCGCGCGCGTATAGTTTCCCTGCTCCTCTCGTAGCATTTGCGTTATAGTTTGCTTCTCGATCTCTTCAAGTTTGCCAACAGTCTCTGCCGGTTCAGCCTTTTCTGTATGAAAAATCGAGTAAACATCATTACCGAAACTTTCTTTCACATCTTTTACACTGATTTCCATGTTATCCGACAACACAATGGCTCTTTCAAGGATATTAGCCAATTCCCTTATGTTTCCCGGCCAAAACAAGCTGCTCAAAAAGGGAACGACTCCTGCCCCCATTGTTTTGATTTTCGAATCAGGTTCCCGCAGCTTTTGCAGAAAGTGGTCAGCCAAGAGAGGAATGTCTTCCTTGCGGTTGCGCAAAGGAGGCAGATGCAATTGCAAAATATTTAATCGATAGAAAAGATCCGCGCGAAATTTCTTGTCCTCAACTTGCTCTCTGAGATTTTGGTTAGTCGCCGCAATAATTCGGACGTCAACGGGAATCACCTTGTGTCCACCCAACCGCATAACTTCCTTTTCCTGCAACATCCTCAGGAGCCGAGCCTGCAAAGACATCGGCATTTCCCCGATCTCATCCAGAAAAAGAGTCCCTCCATGCGCCAGTTCAAACAGCCCCTGTTTCCCGCCTTTTTTCGCGCCGGTAAAAGCGCCTTCTTCATATCCCATCAGTTCACTTTCAAGCAATGTTTCCGGTAAAGCAGCACAATTGATAGCTACGAAAGGATTTTTGTTGCGCAAACTCAATCGGTGTATGCTCTGTGCAAACATTTCCTTACCCGTGCCAGACTCGCCGGTAATCAGAACCGTTGACCCCGATGTTGCATAACGACGCGCTTGCCGTTTAACTGCTCGTAGCGCCGCAGATTCCCCGATTATTTGCTCCAGATCGACTTTGGCTACTAATCCTTTTTCGTGCAGTTTTTGTCGTATAGCCTGTTCGAACAACTGTAACTGGGTAACGTCTTGAAAGTTGGCTATAGCGCCAACTACTTCATTTTGGATTTTTATGGGGATTCTTTTCGTTGCCACTACTTTAGAACCGACATACTGCACTTCACCGATTTCCGCTTCACCACCAGAAATCACATGGGGTAGACGGGTTCCGGGAACAACGTCTTGAATTTGCCGACCAATTACATTGGCACTATTAACTGTGAAAATTTTTGCAGCGGCTGAATTAAAGACTGTAATTCTTTCGGCCTTATCGATTGCAACAATTCCATCCGCAGAAGAGTTTACGATAGTTCTTAGTAACTCAGTTCCTTCCTGTTCTCTTTGGCGTACGGCGGCAACAAGTTCAGCCTCTTTAAGTGCCTTATAAACGGCATCTTTCCCTGACTCAATGACATGCGCCCCCAATCCCAGTTCTTTAGCAATTAATACCGAATTAGCATCTCCGATCACCACTTTAATTCCCTGCTGGGCGGCAAAAGCAATTTTATCGGTCGTTTCCGCCATTGTTCCGACTTCAATCACATGGATGGCGATTCCCAAAAGTTCCGCCAACCGGTCACACTCATAAATAACGCTACGAAAACCACTAATGCCAATGCGCTCCGAACCAAACCCCGCCTGTTTTAGTGCATGCAAAATATCCAGAGCTGTGACCTGTATCTGTACAACCGGGACCGTAACCGCCTCGGCAATGGCTTGGGCTGTTCCACCTCTGCTGATCAACACTTCGGCGCCGCGTTTGACTGCTCGGCGAGCTTGCTCAACTCCAACCTGGGAATCTCCTAGCAAAACATCAATAGTCCCAGTCAGCTCAGAAGCCCGCTCTCGCGTTACTTCCTCCACCGTTTGCACCAACCCGGGGAAAGACGCAATAACCGATATTTTGTACCCCATCTTATCTCCCTCCTGACCAATACCTGAAGCATTCGCGTTTTCTCGGCGGTTTTCCTGTTGGTCATGCAACTAAGCCTGCAAATCATTTCAACACTTTTCCCGTCTGCAGGAAATCAGGTCTTCAACAACGAAAATTAAGGAATCACATTTTTTGAGGAGGCTTTTACTATGGTTATTGTTATCGCAAAAGTATCGGTTAAACCCGAGTGTAAACAAGCTCTGTTAACTTTGGCGAAAAGTGTAATTGCAAGTACGCGGGCTGAAGAGGGATGCGTCAGCTATACCCTGCTGGATAACACATACGACCCAGGTAGCTGCATGTTCGCTGAAGAATGGATCGATTTACCGGCGCTACAAAAACACGCAGCTTCAGCGCATATTGCCGAATGGCGCAAACAATCAAAAGATCTATTGTCTGCCAAGACCATCGTCACCGTATACCAAGGGGACGAAGTAAAACTGTAATAACAACTTCCCTCCTCAGTATGTCCGCCAAATTCCGGGAATGTACGTGAATCGTCGGCGCACTTTTTGAAGCGCCAGTCGGTGAGATATGGCCGATAAATAAAGTTTTAGCCTTGAAAACAGAAGTCAACTCTGCCGATCTTTATCTCGAAACCATCAGAAAGCGTCAATGTGCACTGCACGAAGACATCAACACCCCTGTCTTATGACGCAACCATTCTTCACTGCTTAACTGCCGAAATAATAATAAAACACATCCGCTTGTTACTTTCAATTTGAAAGGCACGCGGATGTGTTTTATTACATTTTTGTTGTAGCTATTTCAAATACTCAGCAACTTTTTGACCCGTGATCGGTGCGAGTGCAATTCCATCACCTTCATGACCTGCCGCCATAATCAGTCCCGGCAACTCCGCTAGCGGTCCGAGAATTGGCAACCCATTAGGGGTGTGCGGCCTGAGGCCGGAGAAAGTCCGGATGACATTGACATTGGCCAGCGCTGGCAAAATTCGCCGCGCATGCTGAGCAACAGCTTCAATCCCTGCCAGTGTCGTGCGGCGATCAAAGCCGACGAATTCACGAGTACTGCCGATCAGCAATCCTCCATGAGCCGTCTGCTCCACGGCTAATCCCACGCCAAGACGATGCTGTCGATCTGTAAGGTCCAGCTTTTCCGGATGATACTTCGCAATAAGATAACACGCACACAATAATACATGCTGCAACATCGACGGCAACGGTTCCGTCACCAAAATCTGCCCGCGACGAGGTTTGATGGGCAAATCGATTCCGAATGGCGCCACCAACTCCGGCGCCCAAACGCCAGCAGCGTTTACCACGTTGTCAGCCCGCAGTTCCCCTTCGTTTGTCTTTACGCCACATACTCGACCATTTTCGACAATCAACCCCTGAGCTTCGACGCCAGATCGAATCTGCGCTCCCAATCGCCGAGCCGCTTGCGAAAATCCCTGCGCCACTCGGATCGGATTGACTTGGGCATCGTCCCGGCAGTACGCCGCGCCCCACAAGTCTTCCGCTAGCAACGGCTCTCTTTCGCGTGCTTCTTTAATAGGTAATAGCTCGACTGACAATCCTGCTGCCTGTTGTTTTCTTATCAATGTGCGCAGCAACTCGGCTTGCGTGTCCGTTTCGGCCACAACCATTCCACCGCATGGCATATATTCCAGATCATAGTCCAGTTCCGCCGATAACGTCCTGTACATAGCTGCACTTTGCAATGCCAGTTCCAGATGCGGTCCTGGGTTTTTCGACTGCAGAATAATAAACCCATCGCAGGCACCCGAGGTGCCTGCGGCAATATCCCCACGATCCAGTAGCGTGACTTGTTTTCCGGCTTTTGCCGCATAATATGCGACCGCTGTTCCGATGACGCCGCCACCGACAATAATTACATCTGTGCCCTTACTCATTATCTTCGCCCCCAGCCAGCGCATCCAACGAAATCGTCCGCACCGGCGGGCGACTGGTAGGCGGCAAGATATCCGCCGGAGACTGACCAGTCTCTTCTGAAATAACCCGCCCGATGAGACGACGGCAAGTTCTCCCCTGACACAGGCCCATACCCGCACGAGTTCGGATCTTCACTGCAGCCACCGTTCGTGCTCCTTCACGCACCGCTTGGCGAACTTCACTTTCCGAAACTTCGCAGCAGCGGCACAAAAACACCTCGCCGTGCGCCGTGATACGGAAACTTCGTACTTCATGCATATACGCCTTGGGAACAGCCAACGTAACCACTGCTGTTCCCTGCCGCTGTGCGCCTGTGTCGATTTTGACCACTCGGGCCTTCACAACAAAACGCCCCGTCCGGTCAACCCCGTCCACGATATCCTCTATTTCCGGCAGCGGAAGATACTCATACGGCATCATTACCAGCGCTTCCGTTTCACTTTTGGATGCATCTACCAGGAATATCGCTAATCCGGGACATTTACTCACGCACAGACCACAACCCCGGCACTTGTCCAAATCCAGACGAGGCAATTGCGTAATGTCCGGGCCAATTTCTATCGCTCCGAATGGGCAGGCTTTTTCACAGGGATTGCAGGGTATCTCCTGCACGCATTCAATGACCGCTACAGGCCCCCGATTTGTTCTTTCGCTTGACGGCAATACTTGCTTTTTTTCATCAGCGCCGAGTGCGCCGGTAAACTTTACCCCTTCCATGAAGGTCCTCCTTATCTCATCGCACGTTGCTTCAAAATTTCAGCCTTTGCCGTTCGACGGCCTTCGCCAAAAGGTCCAGACCGTAGCACGTCAATTCGCCGACGTACTGCGTTTTTGTCAGTGGCCGCTGCTTTTTCGTCGCTGAACCCAAGCGATTCGGCCGCAGCAATTCCGGCCAAACGCCCTTCTTCCATCGCTGTAGAAGCCTCTTCGACACCGGTGATGTCACCCGCAACATATACTGTCGGCAACGTACTCTGCATATTCTCATCATGCAATGGCACATGGCCTCCGAGCCGGGGCGAGAACACAAACGAGCAACCAGCCATCCAAGCCAATTCCGTCAATGGTGTCAACCCGACAGCTAATCCGATAGTATCTGCTGCCAACGTCCGCTCCGATCCTTCAACAATTTTAAAATCAGGGCCCATTGTCGCCAGCACGACCCCTTCCAGTTTCCCATCCCCAAACGCTCGGCTGATGGTCGTACCTATCAAAATCGGCACCCCCGCCCGTCTAATTTTTGCAGCATGTACACCATATCCGCCGATGGACGGCATGGCTTCTACCAACGCCAGCACCTGCGCGCCGGCCTGCATTAGCTGATAGCTTACAATAAGCCCCACATTACCCGATCCCAGCATGATAACCCGTTTCCCCGGCAATACTCGGTGAACGTTGATCATGGTCTGAATGGCGCCGGCGCCCATCACTCCCGGCAATGTCGACCCGGGAAATGCAACAGCATTTTCTGAGGCGCCCGTTGCCAGAACAATCCGTCCGGCCTCAACCGTGATTTGTCGACCGTTCTGTAAAATCGCCACCCGATTTTCAAACAATCCGTGTACGACCGAATCGAGCCAAACCGTTACTCCCGCCCCTGCCGCATCCTCCAGCAGCTGGCGACCGATATCAAAACCCCGGGTCCCTGCCCGATGCTCATGAGAACCAAAAAATTTATGGATTTGCTTAAACAGTTGCCCACCTGGCTTGCCATTTTCATCAACAACCAACGTTCGCGCTCCGCGGCGGGCAGTTTCGATTGCACAGGCCAACCCTGCCGGTCCGGCGCCAACAATTACCACATCAAATGAATTTTTAATTGTCATCATCGCTTTCCCCCTTCCTGCAGGTTGGATGTGATGACCATCCCCGCCTTGACGGGTGTGACACAAGTGCGAACGTTCGGAATTCCATCAACGGTCATGATACAGTCCGTGCAACGTCCAATGCCGCAAAAAATTCCCCTCGGCTCACCAAATCGCGGCGTCTTACGAAACACTTTCATTCCCAGCGCTAATAGCGCTGCCGCGATTGGTTCCCCTTCAACCGCTTGAATTTCTTTTCCATCCACGGAAATAGAAACAAGCCTGCCGATCTCCCGGTCGCCAAGCACCGGATGTTTTTCTACTCTCATTTTTTTTATTCCCCCAGGTAGGCGCATCGCACCTCATCATTATCAATCAACGCTTCCGCATCTCCTGCTAAAACCACGGCTCCGGTTTCTAATACATATCCTCGATCCGCTATAGACAATGCCATGTGGGCATTCTGTTCCACCAACAGAATTGTTGTTCCTTGCTCGTTGATGTCCAAGATGGTTTCAAAAATCTGGTGTACCAATAGCGGCGCCAGCCCCATTGAAGGTTCGTCCAGCAACAACAAGCGGGGACGACTCATCATTCCCCTGCCTGTCGCCAGCATTTGCTGCTCTCCACCCGAAAGCGTACCGGCATTTTGTTTTTTTCGTTCAGCAAGTCGTGGAAACATCTCATAAATCTTGTTCATGTCGCGAGATACTTCTTTATCTTTGCGCGCATAGGCCCCAAGTAGTAAATTATCTTCCACCGATAAGCGGGGAAAAACACGACGGCCTTCGGGCACCAAGGCAATTCCTTGCCGCACGATTGCTGCTGGTGACAAGTTTGCTATACTTTGGCCTTCAAAGCAAATATCCCCAGTTTTACTCCGTAACAATCCGACCAAGGTTTTTAATATCGTTGACTTTCCTGCACCATTGGCGCCAATGATCGACACGATCTCGCCTGCGTTGACTTCCAAACTAACAGTACGGACTGCGTGGATCGCGCCATAATATACATTAATGTCTTTTACGTCTAACAAAGCGCTGCACCTCGCTTCCGATATAGGCTTCCACCACCGCAGGGTCTCCGCGTACTTCCGCAGGTAATCCTTCAGCCAATTTCACTCCATGATCAAATACGGTAACCTGTTCGGCAATATTCATAACCAACCGCATCTGGTGCTCGATTAATAAAATAGAAATGCCGCGTTCTTTGAGTCTTAAAATCAGCTGCAGCAATTCATCCACCTCTTTGGGATTCATGCCAGCAGCCGGCTCGTCCAGCAACAATAATTTAGGTTCACTTGCAAGAGCTCGGGCGATTTCCAGACGACGCTGCGCACCATAAGGCAAGTTTTTCGCCATATGTTCCGCTACCTTCGTCAACCCGACAAACGCCAACAATTCCGCAGCTTTAGCCTCATTTTCCTGTTTTTCGCGCCGCAATCGCTCTGAGTTCACCAACCCATCCCACAGTCCAGAAGCGGTTCGACTGTATCGCCCCAACACGATATTATCTTGCGCCGTTAAGTTGGAAAACAGACGGATATTCTGGAATGTACGGGCCATCCCTAACGTTGTCATTTCATGGGCTTGCTTGGTCGTGACCTCCTGTTCGTTGAAAAAAATCCGCCCGCCCGAAGGTGGCAAAATTCCACTGATTACATTAAAAAAGGTCGTTTTTCCTGAACCATTAGGGCCGATGATAGCGGCAATTTTCCCTGCATCAACGGAAAAATCAATTTCATTGACCGCAATCAATC
>DATMYT010000061.1:0-2420 GCA_035560855.1 Negativicutes bacterium
GGCTTTGCCGCCCAGAGAACCTGTTCCCAATTTGATGAAAGAATTTTCCATGTCTTTTTTGGCTAGGCCTTCAAAATCGAGAATTACGCCAGATTGATATTTTTTAAAATACGCACTGAGTACATCGAGAATATAAGCCCGGATATCCGCTATATTGGCGGCTCCCCCCGCGTCTACAAACCGAAGTTTGTCTGCTACATCAAATTCGGTGCGAGCCCGAAACCACCGTGAAAAATGGTTGTTGATCGCATGATAGTATAGACTTTCGTCCGGCAGATCACGAACAATCCTCTCCACATTTGTAATATCGCTTGCTTCATCAATGACTCTGCCGTCTGGATATTTAAAAACAAAGGATCCGAAGCCATAGTTTTCAAGAATGAAGGTGCGCAACTCATGCAGTAGGTTCGGTGAATTTTTGTTCAAGAAGTGCACCTTGATTGCTTTAGCCTTTTCGGCATTGTCCATTTCTTCCGATTGCAGCAAAAACGGAAAGTCGGTAATCATTTCCCGAACTTGTTGAGCCAGTTCGAATCCTGCGGACGGGTTGAGCTTTCCATCTTTGGGAAATCTCACGTCAGAAATTACCCCAAGCAAGTTGTAGCGGTACTTGTAAATGATCGTCATTGCTTCTTCATAGGTTTCGGCAAGCAGTATCTTTGGGCGCAGGCGTACTCTGAGCAACCCATGGCTAATGTTCATGGCGTGCAACACCAGATATCGGGTTTGTGTCAGAATCTCCGTATAGATGATCGGCAGAATCCGCGAGTAGTAGATGGGTGAATCCTCAACAAGCAGGATAGCCTGGACTCCCTGTTTGCTGTCCGCCTCCACATTTTGCTCATCTTCAATGTATTTAATAATGGCCAGTAAAATCTTACTGTCGCCGGACCAGTGAAACACCCTGTTGATGCAAGAATTTTCCCTAATCTGAGCAATCATTTCCGGCGTTAGCCGATCATATGAAAGCATAACGATTGGAATGGCCGGATAAGCTTCGTTGATTGCTTTCTCAAACTCAAACGAGCCCATATCACTGATACGAGACATGGTGATGATCAAATGAAAAGGTCTCGTCGCCAGCTCGTCGAGCGCTTCTTCCTGTCTGGACACTCTATGAATCCGAGGAATGTAGGGAAGGCTCAGGTCCGCGAACTGATTGTAAATCTGTTCCGCCAACTGCCCGTCTTCCTCCAAAACAAAACCGTCATACGCCGTAGATATCAGCAATATTTCCGTAACCCGAAATTTGATCAGATCATGAACACTCGAAAAACGGGCCTTCAAATCAACGAATTGCTTCATACGGTTTTCTCTTCCCCCACGCAAACAAACTTTCTCAATTTTCTATATTATGGATCCGATTCGATAATCCTGCCGCACTGTACGCGTTTTATTTACAGCAGATTCATTCAGCACTAGATGGTGGCCTTTGTTGAGCTTTGTTCCTGTGATATTATATAGACATGTTTCGCAAGGATCGTTTTTGGCTCGAAATAATGTTGTTGATGGTGGTGCTGATCTGGGCCGCCAATCAGACAATCGGCAAACTGGCAATGCGGGAAATATCGCCACTGGTTTACACCACTTTGCGTTTTGTGCTGGCAGCGCCGTTGATGCTGCTGGTGCTGAAGTGGCGTGAAGGCAAGTTGGCTTTTGACCGTACGGAATCTTCACGCTTGGTTTTAATTGGTCTGACCGGAGTTTTATTCTACCAGACAATTTTTATCTCGGCGCTGAAATATACCTCGGTCACCAATCTTGCCCTAATGATGGGGATATCGCCAATTTTCACCGTGCTGCTGGGGGCGGCTACAGGTCAGGAGAAACTGCGGGGAGCAGTCATCGGTGGTTGTCTGGTCGCGTTTGGCGGATTGGTTCTCGTGCTTCGTTATGGACCGATACAGGCGGGGGCTGCTTCTGCCAGCCTTGTGGGCGACGGCTTGGCGCTTGCCGCCAGTTTTCTTTGGGGCGTGTATCCGATCCTGGTCATGCCAGTACTCAAAAGACATTCAGGGTTGTGGGTTACCGCCTGGTCCGCAGTGCCGGGAACATTAGGGTTGCTGCTTGTCAGCGCCCCAGAATTGTTGGCTCTGCAGTGGCAAAGCCTCTCCTGGATTGCTTGGTTCGCCATCTTGTTTGCGGCAATTCCAGTTACGGTATTCTCTTTGTTGATCTGGTATTTTGGCGTTGAACGGTTGGGCGCCAATCAGGTCATGGTTTACATGTATATGGTGCCTCCCTCAAGCATCGCCATTGCCTATTTCACCATTGGCGAACAGGTTGGTTTTTGGCAACTGGTGGGCGGCGCAGTGGCTATGCTGGGACTGTATTGGGTTAAGCGGACCGCCGCTGCCTGAGAATCCTGAACTGATATTAAATGACAGCAAAGCCCCGGATTAATCCGGGGCTTTGCTGTC
>DATMYT010000062.1:0-7804 GCA_035560855.1 Negativicutes bacterium
GACAGAGGCTTTGGATAGGATTGGCGTTCGTGTACTCGGAGCGATTCGGCGGACGGAGACGCTGAAGGTGCCGGAACGCCATCTGGGCTTGTTGCCGGTGACGGAAGCGCCTGCCGAGTCGGTGCTGGAAAATATTCATTCTGCGATCGCAGGCTGTCTTGATATCGAGGCGCTGCTTCATATTGCGGCGCAAGCTGAGTTTGTTGAATTGCCTCCGGAAGCGCCATTGCCAAAATGTCGGCGCGCGCGAATCGGTGTGGCGCAGGATGAAGCTTTTTCCTTCTATTATCCGGAGAGCCTACGGGCTCTGGAGGAAATGGGAGCCGAAATCGTTCCGTTCAGCCCCTTGCGCGACAGCGAGCTGCCCGCAGTGGACGGCTTATTGTTTGGTGGCGGATTCCCGGAAATGTTTCTGGGGATGCTGGCCGGGAATCGTTCCATGCATCAGAGCCTCCGCGCCGCGGCGGAAAAACAGATGCCGATACTCGCTGAGTGCGGTGGATATATGTATCTGTGTAACCAGGTAACTTCTTTTGAGGACATTGATTACTCGATGGTAGGTTTGATTTCTGAGAATTGCCGGATGGAAAAACGCCTTCAGACAGTGGGCTATGTTGAGGCAAAAGCTCTGTTCAACAACGTACTGTGCGCAGCCGGAGATGCGTTGCGTGGACATGAATTCCATTTTTCCCGCATGGAAGCGGCCGGGTCGCCTGAGAAGCGGCAACCGGCTTTCAGAGTTACCAAAAACAGAACGGGTGTGCAATATATGGCAGGTTTTGCCGGTCAAAATATTGTGGCGTCCTATTTGCATATCCATTTTGCAGGGAACCTGAAGGCAGCCCGACGTTTTGTCGATCATTGCGCGGATTTTCGCGCTTCAGGACAGGGCTGCAGCTGATGGCAAAGATTGTTCTGGTCACTGGCGGCGCTCGTAGCGGCAAGAGTTTCTTTGCCGAGAAGTTGGCGATGCAAAAAGGAGAACGGGTGGCGTATGTTGCAACCGCCGAAATCTGGGACAGCGAGATGGCTGAGCGGATCGACCTGCATCAAAAGCGTCGTCCGGCCAGCTGGAAAACATATGAAGCGCCCCGCCAGGCGGAAAAAGCTATCGAGGCGGCAGCGGCTCAGGCAGAAACCATTTTGTTTGATTGCCTGACGGTATATTCAAGTAACTGCCTGTTATCGTTGCCGGAGGGCGGCGCGGCCCACGAACGGCGTGAAGCGGTGCTGGAGGCTGTTGGCAAGTTAATAGTGGCGGCTAAGCAGTTCCCCGGCGCAGTGATTTTTGTGACCAATGAAGTGGGAGACGGGATTGTGCCTGATAATGCGCTGGCCAGGGAGTATCGTGATATTGCCGGCTTGGTAAACCAAAAGGTTGCACAGGCCGCCGATGAAGTATATTGGGTGGTTTGCGGACTGCCGGTGGAAATTAAGCGGCAGGCGTTGGTGATTATGGAGGGGACTCAGTGATGGCTAAAACAATCATGTTCCAGGGCACCAGTTCCCACGTGGGAAAAAGCATTTTAACTACGGCGCTTTGTCGGATCTTCCGGCAGGACGGGTATCGGGTGGTACCTTTTAAAGCGCAAAATATGGCGCTCAATTCTTATGTCACTCCCAGCGGCGGCGAGATGGGTCGGGCGCAAGTGGCGCAGGCCGAAGCTGCGGGGCTCGAGCCGGCGGTCGAGATGAATCCGGTGTTGCTCAAACCTACCGGAAACTCACGCTCCCAGGTCATTGTCATGGGACGGCCGATTGGCGTAATGTCTGCTTCGGAATATCATGCGGGATACAGCACAAAACTTCTCGGCGTGATTTCGGAATGTCTGACGGAATTGCAGGAACGCTTTGATATTGTGGTCATTGAAGGCGCCGGGAGCCCGGCCGAGGTTAACCTGAAAGCGAACGATATCGTGAACATGCGAATCGCGCTGATGGTGAACGCACCGGTTTTTCTGATCGCGGATATTGATCGGGGCGGCGCTATCGCTTCCGTGGTTGGAACCTTGAGCTTGCTGGAACCGGAGGAGCAGGACCTTGTTCAGGGAATCATCCTTAATAAATTTCGGGGTGATATCAACCTGCTGCGTCCGGCGTTTGATGTCATTCTGGCCAAGACCGGCAAACCTGTGGTTGGCGTAATTCCGCATTTGGCGGATATTGGCATTGATGACGAAGATTCGGTTTCATTAGATGATAAAACAAGCGCGAGCGGCAGGGATCTTGAGATTGCAGTACTCCGTCTGCCGAAAATCAGCAACTTCACCGATTTTGATCCTTTGTTGCGGGAACCGGACGTTTCTCTGCGGTATGTCCGTGAAGGGGAAGCTTTGGGGAAGCCCGACCTAATTATTTTACCGGGAAGCAAAAATACGACGGAAGATATGCTTTATTTAAAGGAACAGGGCTTTGACGCCAGCATCAGACAACTGGCGGCGCAGGGAACTCCAGTCATCGGAATCTGCGGTGGATATCAAATGTTGGGCCAAAAACTGGCAGATCCCTTGCATACAGAATCGGATCTGGATGAGTTGGCGGGTCTGGGTCTTATTCCGGCGGTGACGACATTTGCGCCCGATAAAGTGACTCACCAGGTTCTGGCCCGTATGGGTCCGCAGCCAATGCTGGGAGCGGAACGATCGGCTGCCCAATTGTCCGGTTATGAGATTCACATGGGTCGGACGGAGTTTGTCGGACCGGTTTTTCCGGCATTCTCTATTTTACAACGCTCCGGGCAACCTGTTGCTTTTGACGATGGGTTTGTCAGCGCCGATGGATTAGTCATGGGGACCTATATTCATGGAATTTTTGAAAATGACGGATATCGCCGGTCATTACTGGATGCGCTGCGTGTTCGAAAAGGCCTGCCGCCTCTCGCAGGAGAAGTGGTATCGTATCTGGATCGGAAAGAGGCGGCGTACAACAAATTGGCTGATCTTGTCCGTGCAAACCTTGATATGGAACATGTACGGCGCGTTATGGGGCTGGAACCGTGAACTACACGACATGGCTATACCCGTTGGCGTTGCTGTTCGACATGGTTGTAGGCGATCCCCGGTCTGCATTGCATCCGGTAGCGATCATTGGACAGATGATTGCCTGGCTCGAAAGTCATTTATTGGTGATTGCCGATTCGGCTGCCGCGAAGAAAGTCAAAGGCGCTTTATTGGTATTTTTGGTTCTGGCCGTTTCCTATGGCGCTGTATACGAGTTGGTGCGTGGCATTGAGAAGACGTTTCCTACCTTGCTTTCCGTTGTAATTGAAGCGGCTTTGTTGTCTTTTACTATTTCTCCCCGCAGTCTGACTTGGGCCGGACGTGAAATACAGCAACAGCTTTTGTCTGATGATATGGTTGAAGCCCGTCGGTTGGTAGGACAGATTGTCGGACGGGATACGCAGGAGCTCGGAGAGCGTGAAATTACTAGGGCTACTGTGGAAACCATGGCGGAGAATATCGTGGACGGAATTATTTCGCCCTTGTTTTTTGCCTGGATTGGCGGCGTACCGCTGGCGTTTTTATATCGGGCTGTCAACACGATGGATTCAATGATTGGATACCGAAACGAGCGATATGGCGATTTCGGGATGGTCGCTGCCCGGACGGATGATGTATTTAACTTTATACCGGCTCGCATCACGGGGGTCGTGATCATCATAGCGGCGGCAATCCTACGTCTTGATGCGGCAGGTGCGGCTCGAGCCATTTGGCAGGATGCGGCCAAACATCCCAGCCCAAACAGCGGGTTTAGCGAAGCCGGAGTCGCCGGCGCTCTTGGAGTTCAGCTTGGCGGCTTGAATTATTATGGCGGTGTTCCTTCTCAACGTGCAACCATGGGAACACCGGAAAATGAGTTGAATGCGATGCACATTCCTCAGACGGCATCGCTGATTTACATGGTTACTCTTCTGTTTTCGGTTGCAATTACAGCACTGGGCTATTATGGGTTTCAGCGATTTTTTTGAATGCGAATGCGTGAAAGGTGGCGGTAGCGCTATATGATTTATGAATTTCTAACGGCGCTGCAGTTTTTAACACGAATTCGGCTGGTCAGCGCTACCGAATATGATGAAGAAATGTTTGGCCGCAGCGTCAGATTTTTTCCGTTGGTTGGAATGGTGGCCGGCGGCATTCTTGCACTGGTTGTATTTCTGAGCGGGGGCTGGATGCCAGGGACAATTCGCAGTACACTGCTTGTGACCTTGTGCATTTTTATAACCGGAGGCTTGCATTGCGATGGATTAATGGATACGGCGGATGGACTTTTTTCCGGGCGTTCGCGTGAGCGAATGCTGGAAATCATGAAGGATAGCCGAGTTGGCGCTTTTGGCGTCCTTTCGATTATTTTGCTGCTACTATGGAAATGGTCTTTGATTTACGACATGCCGGATTCTTTGTTAGGGGCGGCGATGATTTCCATGATGACCATCAGCCGCTTTACCATGGTCTTGGCCATCCTTCGGTTTCCGTATGCACGGGCCGAGGGAATGGGAAAAGCGTTTGCCCGGCATGCCGGAAAGGGATCATTAGGTTTGGCGATAGTGACTTTAGCGGCCTTTTTGGGAGGACTTTACTTCATTATGGGGTCGTTGGTTTTTTTTGTTGCATCAGGATCTGCGGTCGTCGCTATTCTGTTTGCCTTTTGGTTTGGCAATTGGGCAACGCGTAAGATCGGAGGCCTGACCGGAGATACCTACGGAGCGATGACGGAGCTCTCAGAGCTGGTGGTGTTGACGGTGTTTGTTTTGTCAACCTATGTACGATGGGTGAGGTGAATTCGTGAAAGCAACTGTCCGTTGCCCTGGCTCCTGCGGTGAACTGGTTCAGGGAACAACAGCAGGACTGAATTTTTTAGTCACCTGTCCAATTAGCCTGTATTCACAAGTATCCGTGAATCTGTCGACAGAAAAAAAATCAGTGTGGAACGCCGGAAACAAAACAATGGAAGCCGTGCAGAAGACGCTGGAATACTTGGAAATGTCTTTTGCAGGAATTCATATTCAGGTGGATTCCGAGTTGCCTGTCGGCAAGGGCATGGCTTCCAGCAGCGCGGATATCAGTGCCGCTTGCTTGGCAACGGCAATAGCGGCGGGTCGCAGTATAGATAATGAGACAATTTGTAAAATTGCACTGGACATTGAGCCGACGGATGGGATTTTTTTGGCGGGTATTACCATGCTTGATCATGTGACAGGCAAAGTCTGTCGGGCAATGGGTGATCCTCCGGCAATAACCATCGCCGTATTGGATGCCGGCGGCGAGGTGGATACGATTGATTTTAATCACCGCAGCGATCTGGCAGCGTTGAATTGCCGTAAAGAGCCTGAAGTGCTGGCGGCGTTGCGCATGGTGGAACAGGGAATTCAAAGCGGCGACTGTTCTTTGATTGGCGCAGGCGCGACCTTGAGCGCTTTGGCAAACCAGTCGATTTTGTTCAAACCTTCGTTGGAGCGTATAATAGCCATATCCCGCTCTTTTGGCGCCGTCGGAGTGAATGCCGCCCATAGCGGAACTGTTCTGGGCATTATGTTTGATACGAAGGCCAATTCAGATGTTGGCGGTTGCATCGACGCGGTTTGCCGGGAGTGCTCTGACGTTCGGTTTTTCCGTACGGCTCAGATGGTGAGCGGGGGGCTTTCGATTGTGAGGGATTCTATAGAATGAACGAAGAAACCAAAGCGAAACACGGCGGGAATATTTACGCGGCGATTCGCAGTTCCGGCGGCGCGTTTTCTGATTTTCTGGATTTCAGCGCCAATATCAACCCGTTGGGCTTGTCTCCCAAGGTTCGAGCTGCATTGCTGGACTCACTGGAGTCTGTGACAGGCTACCCCGATCCGGACGCAACAGCTCTAAAACAATCTATTTCTGATTGCTACCGGGTTCCGCAAGAGTGGATTGAAGCAGGGAATGGGGCTGTTGAACTAATTTATCTTTTGTGCCGGATTTTGTCGCCACAGAGAGTATTGCTCCTCGCGCCGACATTCAGTGAGTATGAGGCAGCTGCAAGAGCTGCGGGACTGACCCTTGAAATGGTACCGCTGGATAAAGAGACCGGCTTTTTTCCGTCGGTTGCAGAACTGGCGCAGAAACTGCAAACGGGAGATCTGCTGTTTTTTTGTAATCCCAACAACCCTACCGGCGCCATTATGACCCGGCAGCAGTTGGAGCCTTTGGTCGAAAAAGCTTCGGCCGTAGGCGCGCATATTGTGTTTGACGAATCTTTTAACGATTTTCGTGCGACTTCGGAGGAGGAAAGCTGCCGGACGCTTGTTGCCCGGCATTCAAGCGTGATTGTTTTGCATTCTCTGACCAAATTTCTTGCCGTTCCAGGCTTGCGGTTAGGCTTTATGCTGGGGCGACCAGAACTGGCTGAACAGATGAAATTGTTGCGAGACCCCTGGAATGTCAATGTAATGGCGCAGGCTGCAGGAGTGGCCGGGTTGATGGATCATGAATACCGCAAGGAGACAGTCGCGTTGATTGCACAGGAGCAAGAAATAATGCGCAGGGGTTTGCAAGCGATTCCCGGCATTCGCGCTTTGCCTCCTGCGGTTAATTTTGTATTGGCTGATCTTGGCGATTCAGGCTGGGATGCATTGAAGCTGCAGGAAGCACTTGTGCCCCACCGGATATTGATTCGCAACTGTGCGAATTTTGACGGACTATCCAGTAAGTATATGAGAGTGGCTGTTAAAGGGCACGCCGAAAATCAACGGCTTCTAAAAGTGCTCAAGAATATAATAAGTGGAGTAGATGTACAATGATAACAATCTTTTTTATCCGTCATGGTCAAACGCTCTGGAATAAAGAATTCAAATACCAAGGACATAGTGATATTGAGCTGTCTGAAGAAGGGCTGCAACAAGCGAACCGGGTGGCGCTCCGACTTCGCAGGGAACCTTTTTCCGCCATTTACAGCAGCGATCTTTCGCGAGCCGTTGTAACGGCTGAGAAAGTTGCCCAGTACCATTCGTTGCCTGTAGTTCCCATGAGCGAGTTTCGTGAGGTGGGATTCGGGGAATGGGAAGGTCTGAAATACGACCAGATTTGTGCCGGATGGTCGGCGGAAATCGAAAAGTTCTTTCGCTTTCCCAGCCAGGTTGAAATTCCTGGGGGTGAAAGTTTTCACGGTGTTCAAAAACGCACCAATGAAGGGCTGGAGGTCTTGCGGCAGCGACACGATGGAGAATGTATCGCGGTGGTGACGCACGGAGGCGCAATTCGAACGATGTTGTGTTCTGCGTTGGGGATTCCCTTGGATAGCTTATGGAGTTTTCGGCAGGATAATACAGCGGTTAATATCGTGGAGTATGAAGAACGTAAAAATATTTTGCGTCTGGTCAACGATGTGAATCATTTATATGATTTTGAATCACTTGACCCCAACCGATTACCGTCCTACAATATAAATAAGATATTTTAATGGATAGAGGTTTTTAATATGGACACGGTGGATCAAATACACGCGATGTTGAAGTTAAAGGTTTGGGCTGTTATCGGGGCTACTGAAAACAAGGAAAAATTTGGCTACAAAATCTTTAAACTGTTGAAAGCCGCCGGGTATAAGGTTTTTCCCGTCAATCCGGGAGTGGAGTCCGTGCTGGGTGAAAAGTGCTATCCCTCCCTTTCGGCGTTGCCAGTGAAACCGGACGCCGTCAATTTTGTTGTCCCGCCCAAGGTGGGTGAACCGATCATTGCCGAATGCGCCTTGCTGGGAATAAAAAATGTCTGGCTGCAGCCCGGAGCCAATGGGGATAATGTGGTGAACGCCGCCCAAAAAGCAGAAATCAATGTTATTC
>DATMYT010000063.1:0-7338 GCA_035560855.1 Negativicutes bacterium
GCATCGGAGCTGCGATCGGTGTATCACCGGCGCCAACTTCAGCTGCGGCGGCTGCAGGAGCTGCTGCGGCTGCAGGGGCTGCTGCGGGAGCAGCGGCAGGAGCAGGGGCTGCTGCGGGAGCAGCGGCAGGAGCTGCTGCAACAGGAGCTGCTACAGAAACTACGCCTTCTTCTGCGACTTCAACCGTGTAGCTGGTACCATTAACGTTGACTTTGAATTTTCTCATTGGAACACAACCTCCATCTTTTTCTTAAATTATGATCAACTTGATCAGGAAACCCTTGTGATGTTTACGCGAACTGTCTCGAATCCATCAGTTTTTGACGACCCGCGAGACCCCACGCGTTGCTGGTGTGCTGAATTTTTACGGCGTGTACGCCACCACCATGGTGGACTACAGCTGCAGTAATCGCTGCCAGAAGTTCCGCGTTCAGACTCGTGTCCATGACGCAGTTAATGCTGGCCGCGATGGCTGCCACGATTTCAGAATTCAGATCAGCACTTGTGGTCACTGCCGGCTTGGCAGCAACTGGGTCGGATTGTTTCTTCGGCGCTTCTTCTGGTTTTGAACCACCGCCGAACAGAGTATCGAACAGACCCATGGGTTCATCTCCTTTCTGAAAGCGGCTTATAGCGGAATATTGCCGTGTTTCTTGGCAGGACGCGATTCGCGCTTGGTCGCGAGCATATTGAGGGCGGTAATGATGCGAGGCCGCGTTTCATGAGGCTCAATAACGATATCGACAAACCCGCGCTCCGCTGCTTTATAAGGAGTAGCAAAGTCTTCGACATACTTCGCGGTCTTTGCTTCGGCTTCGGGATCACCACGGAAAATAATGTTGGCCGCGCCAGCAGGACCCATGACGGCGATTTCAGCGGAAGGCCACGCCAGAACTTGGTCAGCGCCAAGATCCTGTGAGCACATCGCCAGATAAGAACCACCATAAGCTTTACGGGTGATGACGGTAATCTTCGGCACGGTTGCTTCGGAATAAGCATAAAGCATCTTGGCGCCGTGGCGAATAATGCCGCCGAATTCCTGATCGGTTCCAGGCAGGAAGCCAGGAACGTCGACTAGGTTGACGATTGGAATATTGAACGCATCGCAGAACCGGATAAACCGAGCGGATTTGTCCGAAGCATTGACGTCCAAGCACCCTGCCATAACAGCAGGCTGGTTGGCAATAATGCCAACGGTGGAACCGTCGAAACGGGCAAAGCCGGTAATGATATTCTGTGCGTAATGTTCCTGAACTTCAAGGAATTCTTCGCGGTCAACAATCATGCGAATAACTTCCTTCATGCTGTAAGGCATGTTGGGGTTTTCGGGCATGATGGTTTTTAGCCCTTCATCCATACGGTCGGGGCTATCACCGGTATCTACTATCGGCGCTTCCTCCATGTTGTTGGAAGGCAAGAAGCCGAGTAGTACGCGAACCTTGGCCATGCAGTCTTCGTCACTTTCCGTAGCAAAGTGCGCCACGCCGGAAACACTGTTATGTGTCATGGCTCCACCAAGAGCCTCGGCTGTGACTTCTTCCGCCGTAACAGATTTAATGACTTGCGGACCAGTAATGAACATCTGGCTGGTTTTCTTCACCATGAAGATCCAGTCTGTCAGTGCCGGAGAATATACGGCACCACCGGCTGATGGTCCCATGATACAGGAAATCTGGGGAATAACACCAGATGCCAGCGTATTATTTAAGAAGATTTTACCATAACCAGCTAATGCATCAACTGCTTCCTGAATACGAGCGCCACCTGAATCATTGAGACCAACGCAAGGAGCTCCCATTTTCATCGCTAATTGTTGTACTTTCGCGATTTTAGCTGCATGCATCTCGCCGAGCGAGCCGCCTTCCACCGTGAAATCTTGAGCAAACACGTAGATCAGACGACCGTCAACTGTGCCATAACCGGTAACTACGCCTTCACCCGGCAATTCTTTGGTTTCCATCCCGAAATTCGTGCAACGGTGAGTAACGAATTGATCCAGTTCCACAAAGGAACCTGGGTCCAATAGCAGTGCAATACGCTCACGGGCAGTTTTCTTGCCGCTCGCATGTTGCTTGTCAACCCGCTTTTCGCCCCCGCCTGCCAGCACCTTTTTCCGCTTTTG
Organism: Negativicutes bacterium; assembly: GCA_035560855.1. Classification (GTDB taxonomy): domain Bacteria; phylum Bacillota; class Negativicutes; order UBA1444; family UBA1444; genus UBA1444. Next base: position 2,123 of record DATMYT010000063.1, read on the forward strand.
GTTCAACAGATCAATTTTTTCCTGCATCGCAGACATTGTACACCTCCATCGTTGTCGGTATGATGTGTTTCAATCAAACCCGTGTAGTTAATTAGTGGCGGTCCGGATGCTCGCAGATCTCGATGAGAATGCCACCGGTTGCTTTTGGGTGCAAGAAAGCGATTTTCGCGCCGCCAGCGCCATACCGGGGGGCTTTGTCGAGCATTTCCACGCCTTTGGCCTGCAGATCAGCAATTGCGGCTTCTACATTGTCAACGCGCAATGCGATATGCTGGACCAGATTGCGACCGCCATTCTTTTCGATGGCTTTGGCAATCGGGCCGTCCGGAGAGGTGGATTCGAGAAACTCAAGTTCCGCGTCACCACTTGGGAAGAAACTGACCTTGACTTTTTGGGAATCAACGACTTCGTCTTCAGCTTTATGGGACATCCCCAGTTTATCTGCGAAGATGCTCTTAGCTGCCGCCAAGTCGGTAACTCCGATTCCGATGTGATCGATGTGAAGAATTTTGAACATAATTTCTCCTCCTTTTGACTTATAATCTATGGAAATTATTTCAGAACCTCTGCCAGAATAGCCTTCACTGCAGAATAAGGATCATTTTGGCGTTGGTTGACTTCGGCCAACAATTTTTCGAACTTGCTTCCCGCCACTTTTTTCATCAAATAAATATTGATGGCTTCATCAAGCATTGCCAGAATTTCCGTCCGAGTTCTTTCGAAACGGCGTCTTTGTATTAAACCAGACTGGATCATATGTGCAGCATGTTCTTCGATTGCGTCCACCAGTTCGACGACACCCTGGTTCTGGCTGGCCACAGTGCGCATAACCTTGGGACGCCATGTGTTTTCACCCTGATCCAGATCAAGCATCATCTCAATTTCAAGGTTCAGACGTTCCACACCTTCACGATCGGCTTTGTTAATGGCAAAAACATCACCAATTTCCAAAATACCGGCCTTAATGGCCTGAATATCATCGCCCATACCTGGAACCAGTACAACCAAAGTAGTATCAGCTGTCTTCACGATATCCACTTCCGATTGGCCCACGCCCACCGTCTCAACGATAACAATATCTTTTCCTGCAGCGTCCAGGATCTTAACAACTTCGGCAGTTTTTCTGGACATTCCGCCCAAACTGCCGCGTGTTGCCATACTCCTGATAAAAACGCCATCATCCATGGTAAGTTCATTCATGCGAATACGGTCACCCAGAATCGCTCCACCAGAAAACGGGCTACTTGGATCAACAGCAATAATTCCGACGGTTTTGCCCCGGCTGCGGTATTCTTTGGTCAATTTATCCGTCAGCGTGCTTTTACCGGCCCCAGGAGGTCCCGTGATTCCGATAATATAGCATTTCCCTGTATGCGGATAAATCTTTTGCATGATGTTCACTGCATCATCATACTCATTTTCGACAGCAGTGATGGCTCTCGCTATGGCCAGTTTGGAGCCGCTTAGCAACTCTGTGACGATGTCCATGAAAAGCACCACCTAAGAAAAATCTCGCGAGGACGGACAGGAAATCCCGTCCGCCCCGCGTTCGTCTATCAGAAATCGACTTACTTTACGTTAGCCTTGATGTACTCGATGATTTTCGTGGTCGGAGTGCCTGGGGTAAAGACTTCAGCAATACCCGCAGCTTTCAGGCCAGGGATGTCGGAGTCGGGAATGACGCCTCCACCAATGGTCAGGATATCGGTCAGTCCTTTTTGTTTCAGCAGTGCCGCAATGCGGGGGAAGAGTGTGTTATGTGCGCCTGACAGAAGGCTAAGCGCTACTACATTGACGTCTTCCTGCAGAGCTGCTTCAGCAATCTGTTCCGGAGTCAAGCGAATACCTGTGTAAATTACTTCAAAGCCTGCGTCGCGAAGAGCGCGGGCTACGACTTTAGCTCCGCGGTCATGACCGTCGAGCCCTGGCTTGGCTACCAATACTCTAATACGTTTTTCCATCGTTGTCCCTCCTACTCTCGCTTATAAGCTGACGGTCGGCTGATATTCGCCGAACACTTTGCGCATTACGCCGCAGATTTCACCCAAGGTTGCGTATACTAGAACGGCATCCTTGATAACCGGCATGAGGTTGACATTTTCATCTTTGCAAGCGCTTTCAAGAGCGGCCAATTTTGCAGCAACAGCAGCGTTATCACGCCCTGCTTTCATTTTGGCCAGTTTTCCCTTCTGGAATTCGCCAACAGCTGCGTCAACACGGAGCAATCCTTCGGGGGGTTTTTCAACGATCTGATATTTGTTGACGCCAACGATAATTCGTTCTTTCTTTTCGACTTCCATCTGCCATTTGTAAGCGCTATCCTGGATTTCCCGTTGGATGTAGCCCTTTTCAATAGCAACAACGGCGCCGCCTTGGTCGTCAATCTTCTTGATGTAATCCCAGCATTCGGCTTCGATTTGATTGGTAAGAGCTTCTACGTAGTAGGAGCCGCCCAACGGATCGACAACATCAGCCAGTCCGCTCTCTTCAGCAACGATTTGCTGTGTGCGCAAAGCCACGCGAACGGAAGCTTCTGTCGGCAGTGCCAACGCTTCATCCTTGGAGTTAGTGTGCAGAGACTGGGTTCCGCCCATAACGGCAGCAGCAGTCTGCAGTGCAACACGAACAACGTTGTTGTCAGGTTGTTGCGCTGTCAGCATGGAGCCGGCAGTTTGTGTATGCACACGCAGCATCCAGGACTTGGGGTTGGTAGCGCCAAAGCGCTCTTTCATAACTTTCGCCCATACGCGACGAGAAGCGCGGAATTTCGCAACTTCTTCAAGCACGTTGTTGTGAGCGTTCCAGAAGAAAGACAGACGGCCGGCAAAGTCATCCACATTCAGGCCCGCTTTGATGGCGGCTTCGCAATATGCAATGCCGTCAGCGATCGTGAATGCAATTTCTTGCGAAGCAGTCGAACCGGCTTCACGGATGTGATATCCAGAGATTGAAATGGTGTTCCAATGAGGAACATTTTGCGCACAATATGCAAAAATATTGGTGATCAGACGCATCGAAGGCTTCGGAGGGAAGATATAGGTGCCGCGAGCGGCATATTCCTTCAGGATGTCATTCTGAATAGTTCCGTTGAGTTTGTCAGCGCTAATCCCTTTTTTCTCGGCTACTGCAATATACATGGCTAGCAGTACGGAGGCCGGAGCATTGATGGTCATCGAGGTCGACACTTTTCCAAGGTCGATCTGGTCAAACAGGATTTCCATGTCAGCCAGGGAGTCGATGGCCACGCCGACTTTACCGATTTCACCCTCAGATTTGGGATCGTCGGAGTCCAGACCGATTTGCGTGGGCAGGTCAAACGCGCAGGATAGTCCCGTTCCGCCTGACTCTAGCAGATAGCGATACCGTTTGTTGGACTCTTCGGCAGTCGAAAAACCAGCATACATACGCATGGTCCAGAAACGTCCGCGATACATGGTGGGCTGTACGCCACGGGTATACGGATATTCTCCCGGGAATCCGAGATCTTTCTCATAGTCGAAGCCCTCGATATCAAGTGGGGTTGCCAATCTCAGCTTGGGCAGATTGATTCGCTCAGGGTTTTTGGCAAGAGCTTTCGCAACCTTGGCATCATAGGCTTCTCTTTTGGCTTTCAATGATTCATTAGCCATTTGTGTTCCTCCTTTTCTTTGTTGTCTATTTCTTCATGGTGCCGGTTTTTAGGAACCGTGCATGCCATGAAAGAGCCTCTTCCATAATATGTGGGGTATGAGCATTTTGAGTGGCTGCTTTGGCCCGATCGAAATAATCCTGAAGCATTGGTTTGTAATCAGGATGTGCGCATTTATCAATGATAACCTGTGCGCGTTCTTTCGGGGACAGGCCTCGAATATCGGCTACACCGCGTTCGGTAATGAAAACATCAACATCATGCTCGGTGTGATCAATATGCGAACACATCGGGACGATAGAAGAAATATCACCTTTCTTAGCAACAGCAGTAGAGAAGAAAATGGTAAGTTTGCCATTGCGGGCAAAGTCGCCGGAACCGCCAATGCCATTCATCATCTTGCTGCCCATAATATGGGTTGAATTTACATGTCCATAAATATCAAACTCAATCGCGGTATTCATTGCGATGATGCCGAGGCGCCGAGCCGTTTCCGGGCTATTGGCAATTTCCTGCGGCCGCAGCACAATTTTCTTGCGATAGTCGGCGATATTCGCATAGAACCGTTTCAAACCATCGGGAGACGGAGTAATGGATGTCCCTGATGCATAGTCCAACTTCCCTGCATCGATCAGATCAAACATGCCGTCCTGGATAACTTCCGTGAATACAGTAAGATTGGAAAATGGCGAATCCACCAAACCACAAATAACCGCATTGGCTACAGACCCTACGCCAGATTGCAACGGCAGAAGGTTTTTCGGTAAACGACCCAGTTTGATCTCGCTCTGAAAGAATTCGATCAAGTGAGCGCTCATGGCTTTGGCATCATCATCAATCGCAGCCAGCGGACGGACAAAGTCAGGAATATCACAGGGCACAATCGCCACGATTTTTGACGGATCACAAACAATATAAGGAGTTCCGACGCGGTCGTCCACTTTCGTGATCGGAACCGGCAGCCGATTGGGGGGATCCAGAGGCACATAAACGTCATGCATTCCTTCGAGTTCGAGCGGCTGGGTTACGTTGATTTCCACAATAACCTGTTTGGCACTCTGTACATAGGATGCCGAATTTCCCAATGACGTGGTCGGAACAATATATCCTTCCTTAGTGATGGCGCAGGCTTCAACAATCGCAATATCGACTTCGCCGCCCAGATAACCATACCGTGACATTTGGGCCACATGACTCAAATGAAGGTCAGTATAATTGATTTCTCCACTGTTGATTTGCTTACGAATCGCATCATTAGTCTGGTAAGGCAATCGTCTGGCAATACCTTTGACTTCAGCCAAAGCGCCATCCAATTCTTTGCCAACGGAAGCGCCAGTCCACAGATTGATTTTGAATGGATTAGCTTTCATCCGTTCCGCCAGCGCCAACGGCACTGCCTTAGGATAGCCGGCGGGTGTAAATCCGCTGACGCCAAGGTTCATTCCCGGTTTGATGAGGGCCGCCGCAGCTTCAGCCGTTGTGATTTTGGCCTGAAGCGCACTGTTACGGATGCGGTCTTTGATTTCAATCATGCAGTTTCTCCTCCTCATATTTCTTGAATGATAATTATGCCAGGGGCCCAAGCCCC
>DATMYT010000064.1:0-3160 GCA_035560855.1 Negativicutes bacterium
ACATAGTAGGTTCGACAGAACCATACGAATTAAATTATTTATGAGGAGGCTATCTAAGATGAAATTTGCAGAAGTTATTCAAACGGCGGATTGGAAAGCTGAAAAACATGTTCCCGTAATTGTGGCGCCGGCAACTGTTAAGGCGGGAGAAAAATTTGTGGTGGAGTTGTCTGTAGGCAAGGAAATCGCTCACCCAAACACAACGGAACATCATATCCGCTCAATTCGTCTTTACTTCAAAGCGGATGCAGGAAAATTTGCTACTGAAGTAGGAAGTTTTGAGTTTAGCGCTCATGCGGAATCTGCCGATGGTCCGAACAAAGGAGTGGCGCTGTCCGAACCGACAGCTCACGCGGTGCTTAAACTGACAGGATCGGGAACGCTATTGGCAGTAGCCTATTGTAATATTCACGGGTTGTGGGAAAACGCTCAGGCCATCAAAGTTGAAGCATAATTAATTAGTCAGTGTAAAAAGGCTCCGGATTTCCGGGGCCTTTTTTTTACGGAATGTCTCTTGGTGGCAGGGTTTTGTTATTTTGTGGCGAATGAATAATATGTTTATCTGGCTGAGCAAGGGGATGATACACATGGGAATTGTGGTAAAAAAATTTGGCGGCAGTTCGGTGGCTACACCGGAAAAAATCAAAGCTGTTGCCGCCAGGGTAGTGCGGGAAAAAGGCCCGGATGACCAGGTGGTTGTGACAGTGTCCGCAATGGGCGATACTACCGACGAGTTGATCACTTTGGCGAAGAATGTTACCGGAACGATTCGCAGCCGGGAAATGGATATGTTGTTGGCAACGGGAGAACAAGTTACCATTGCGTTATTGGCGATGGCGTTTGCCGATTTGGGATGCCCGGCGGTTTCCCTGACTGGGCCGCAGGCAGGAATTCGGACTAATTCGGTGCACATGAAAGGTCGTATCACGGATATGAATCCGGACCGTGTATTTGAAGAACTTTCTCGCGGAAATATTGTCGTAGTCGCAGGGTTTCAGGGTGTGTCTCCAAATGGCGACATCACGACGCTGGGGCGGGGGGGATCTGATACTACAGCAGTGGCTTTAGCCGGCGCTCTTGATGCAAAAGTGTGTGAAATTTATACTGACGTGGATGGCGTGTATTCCGCTGATCCGCGGGTTGTGAAGAACGCTCGCAAAATGAAGGAAATCACTTATAATGAAATGCTGGAGATGGCCCGTCTGGGCGCTGGCGTCATGCAGCCTCGTTCCGTTGAACTCGGCTCGCGTTATGGGGTTCCAATTCATGTTCGTTCCACGTTTTCCAAGGAGCCGGGGACGATTATCAGGGAGGGATACACAGTGGAAGAAAAAGAGTTTGTGGTGCGCGGCGTCACACATGACCTGAATGTTGCCAAGGTTGCGGTACTCGGCGTGCCTGACCGGCCGGGAATTGCATTCAAGACATTCTCTGCATTGGCGGAAGCCAATATTGACGTTGATATGATCGTGCAGAGCATCCGCAATGCGGACAAGAAGATTAACGACATCGTTTTTACCGTTGCCAAGGGAGATGCAGAACAAACACGGACCATTGTGGAGAAAGTCGGCGCTGATTTAGGAGTGCTGGGCGTGGTGGTGGACGAAGCCGTGGCGAAGGTGTCGATCGTCGGCGCCGGCATGTTGGGAAGTCCCGGAATGGCAGCCCGGATGTTTGGAGCGCTATCCGGCGCAGGTATCAATATTGAAGTCATCAGTACTTCGGAAATTAGTGTATCATGCCTGGTACGGGAAGAACGGGCCAAAGATGCGGTCAATGCCATTCATGCCGCTTTTTTTCGCGACGATAAAAACAGGATCTAAAAAGTATAATCAAAGGAGTGGATTCTTTGACTTCCACATTAATCAAGCACCTGTCCGAACATATCGGTCAGGAAGTCGAAATCTGCGGTTGGCTCTACAATAAACGCTCATCGGGGAAAATCGCTTTTCTGATTGTTCGTGATGGAACGGGCATGGTGCAGGGGGTTCTTCTCAAGAGTAACACAGAGGCATTTGCATTGGCGGAAACATTAACGCAGGAAAGTTCGCTTCGATTGCAAGGAACCGTCAGGGCGGAACCCCGTGCAGTCGGCGGATATGAAATCGACGTGACCGGGGTGGTTCCCGTCGGCATTGCACAGGAATACCCCATCAGTCTGAAGGACCATGGAGTTGATTTTCTGGCGGAACGGCGTCATCTCTGGATTAGGGCTCCCAAACAAGCGGCTATCCTGAGGATACGGTCCGAAATAGAATTTGCATTGCGTGAATTTTTCTACCGAAATGATTTCCTGCTGGCGGATGCACCTATCATTACACCGGCCGCCTGTGAGGGTACTACCAACCTGTTTGAAATTGACTATCATGGGGAAAAAGCTTATCTGTCGCAAAGTGGACAGCTGTATAATGAGGCGACGGCGACAGCGCTCGGGCGAATATACTGCTTTGGGCCTACGTTTCGGGCCGAAAAGTCCAAGACTAGGCGACATCTGCTGGAATTTTGGATGATTGAAGCGGAAGCTGCATTTTTTGACGTTGATGACAACATGCGCTTACAGGAAGATATGATTGTTTTTGTTATTGAAAGGGTTTTAGATCGTTGCCAGAATGAACTGAAACTGCTCGAACGGGACGTTGCAAAACTGGAAGCAGTGAAAAAACCGTTTCCGCGTATCAGCTACACCGAGGCGGTAGAGTTGCTGCATAAGGCTGGCGAAGCTTTCGAATGGGGCGATGATTTCGGTGCGCCGCATGAAACAATCATCGGCAGTCACTTTGATTCTCCCGTATTCGTTCATCGTTATCCGACCGCGATCAAGGCTTTTTATATGAAGCCTGACCCGGAAAATGCCAAAGTGGTGTTGGGGGCTGACTTGCTGGCACCTGAAGGATATGGCGAAATTATCGGCGGCGGTCAGCGCATTGATGATCTGGAACTGCTGGAGCAGAGAATTGCCGAACACAAGTTGCCTCGTGAAGCGTTTGAATGGTATCTGGATCTGCGACGCTACGGGTCCGTGCCCCATTCAGGCTTTGGCCTGGGTATTGAACGTACGGTGGCCTGGATCTGTGGCTTGGACCATATCCGGGAATCGATTCCATTTCCTCGCATGCTACACAAGCTGTATCCTTGATTCATATGAAAAAATACTTCATAT
>DATMYT010000065.1:0-2765 GCA_035560855.1 Negativicutes bacterium
GATAATATAGATTGCAGATTTTGCATGAGAACCGGGTGCCGTTGAGAGCAAAAATGTGTAATGATGAAGAAAAGACGGCTCATCAGCAGGAAGAAGCAGGCTTTTTCCCATAGCGTGGCGTATTGCTTTTGAGAGAGAAATTTCGTGAAAAGGAATTTAAAAATGAATATCCGGATTTTGGCACGGGAAAATGTATGGGAGGTTTGTTTATGAATTGCTTCAAACGATCTGAAGTTATTGTGCTCTCGCTGTCCAGCCTGCTTATTCTTGCTTTGACTATTGCCGGATGCGGTGGCGGAAGTAAGCCGGCTGATCCTCCTGCACCGGCAGCCCCGGTGAAATGGGTCGCCAACTCCGTATGGCCGCCCAACAATCATCATAGCGTGGGGTTGGCCGATTTTGCCAAACGAGCGAAAGAAGCAACTAAGGGCAAAGTGGAAATTGTGGTTCAGACCGGTGGCGCGCTGGGGTTCAAAGGACCAGAACTGTTGAAGGTCGTTCGTGATGGGCTCGTTCCGGTATCGGACATGTTGACGAGCGGCGTGGCTGGCGATGAACCATTGTTTGACGTCGTAACCCTGCCGTTCCTGATTCAAAGCTTCGATGAAGGCAAAATTCTTAGCGATATCGCTCGACCGTATTTTGATAAAGTGGCGGAACTAAAATGGGGGCAAAAAATCCTCTATATTGCTCCGTGGCCCGCAGCTGGTCTCTGGACCAAAAATGAGGTCAAATCGGTGGCTCAGATGAAAGGCCTCAAAACCCGCACCTATGATACAAATGGCGCCCTTGTGATGCAAGCGGTCGGTGGCATTTCTTATCCACTGCCATTCAGCGAAGTATATTCGTCGCTGTCGACCAATCGGATTGACTCTGTTTTGACGTCGACTCCGACCGCCGTCGACGCGAAGTTCTGGGAAGTGCTGAAATTTTATGCGCCGATCAATATTACGATGGCAACCGATCTGGTGACTGTAAACCTCAAGGAGTTCAATAAACTTGACAAAGAAACCCAGGATCTTCTTGTCAAGCTCGGCAAGGAAATGGAAACCGAGATGTGGAAAAAAGTAGCCCAACTAGATAAAGACCAGGAAGCTATCAGCAACAAAGGCGGTATTAAAACCATTGCTCCCAGTAAAGACTTCCTGAATGAACTGTCTGTCGTTACCAAAGGAATTCGGGAAGATTGGCTGAAGAAAGCTCCACCGGAAGCTAAAATTATTGTCGAAGAGTTCAATAAAAAGGTCGGACGGAAATAATATCTGGAAATGCAGGAGACCGAGGGAAAAGTAAAACATCAAGAAAAGGAAATTTGAAATGAATATCCAGATTTTCGGCGCGAAAAAATGTCGGGATACCCAGAAAACGGAACGATACTTCAAGGAACGCAGAATTCCTTATCATTTAGTTGATCTTAACGAACGAGGTCTTTCCAAAGGCGAGCTGGAAAAGATAAAGGCCACAGTTGGGCTGGAAAAAATGTTGAACCGGAACAGTAAAGAATATGCCAAACTCAATATGCAGTATATCGTTCATAATCGGGAAGAAATGATGTTATTGCACCCATTGCTGCTGAATACTCCCATTGTGCGCAATGGAGCCAAGGCAACGGTGGGGTATTGTCCCGAAGTCTGGCAGGAGTGGGACTGATGGCGGCATACGTGTATATGGTGGAGTGCGCGGACGGAACTTATTACACGGGGTGGACGAATGACGTAGCAAACCGGATCGCAGCTCACAACGCAGGGACTGGCGCCCGTTATACCCGCAGTCGGGGACCTGTTCGCCTGGTTTATCAGGAAGAATTTGAAGACAAACAGGCGGCGCAGCGCCGTGAATGGGCAATAAAAAAACTAACCCGTACGCAAAAAACACAGATGATCGGCGAATTTGCCGGAGACCCGACCGGGGATGATACGGGAGGAATGAAAGTATGCACGGAGGTTCGGCAAAACCAGGAAGCATAACATATGGGGTGCGGGATATTCCCCCCGTTGGCACGATCATTCCTTTGGTGATGCAACATGTGGCCATGTTGTCTGTCGAACTGGTTTTTCCTGTAATTGTCGTTACGATGGCGGGTGGGACCGTTGATATGGCGCGAGATGCCGTTAGCCTGATGATGATTGCTATGGGTGTGGGAACGATCTTGCAGGCGCTCGGAAAGGGGCCTGTCGGTTCAGGCTATTTTTGTGCGCATGAGACTGGTACCGCCTATTTTCCAGCGGTTATCGCGGCAATTCAAAGCGGCGGGCTGGGGCTGATGAGTGGTCTGGTACTTGTATCCGGACTGATTCAGCTGTTGATCAGTCGGGTGATTCACCGCTTACGGGTCTTGTTTCCGTCGGAAATCATTGGTCTTATCATCGTCATGATGGCGTTTTCTTATATTTCCTATAGCATGATTGCATTTTGGGGTGTTGGCAGCGCGCATGCTAGTGCAGTGGCAGCCACGCCGGAAGCCCTATTTGTTGGATTTTTCACCTTGGCGGTTATTGTGTCGCTCTATATATGGGGCGGAAAAAAACTGCGCGAATATGCAATTCTGGCTGGGATGGCGGTGGGATATATCAGCGCCTATGCAACGGGAGTGCTCGGCTCTGATAAGCTGGCGCGAGTGTCGGAGGCGCCCTTCGTGACGTTTCCGAACATTCAGGGAGGCTGGAGCTTTGATATCTCATTTTTGCCTGCGTTCATCGTGGCGGCGCTCTGCTCAAGCATTATTACCATCGGCAATATGTCGACCTGCCAGAAAGTCAATGATG
>DATMYT010000066.1:0-4427 GCA_035560855.1 Negativicutes bacterium
GTCAAATTCCGGCAAGGAGACACTGAACGACAAATCCAATGGAGTCAGGCCTTCCAGATTGTCCCGCCACATGGTTTCGCTCTGAAGCAAAGTGTATGCCTGCAGAATCGGACGATCCAGGCGTTGAAAAAACGAAATATCGATAGGCCGTCCCACCGTCAGGGAAAACTTCAACGTATTGATCACAACATCAACGATCCACCCGGATTCATCGCGGAAATAATTCTCGATCGCCGTATCGACGCCGGTACTTTGCTGGATAGGATCAGCCGCCCAGTGACTGAAAACGGGAATGACGTTCAGCCCCCGGGCCATCAAAGTTTTTATCAGCAAGTTCTGATGTTTCAGATCTCCCCAGACCCACTCATCCCGGGGAATCAAAAGCCCGACCGTAAGACGGTCTTTCTGGAGCCACCCCTGCCGTCGATACTCAGCCAAGGTATCGATTCGTTGATTGTCCTGTGGATTCAGTATCCCGCACCAAGGGATTTCGCGCGGCTCTCCCGTCTTCTCCTCGTGGCCGCAAAAACGTCCGGCCAACCACCGCCACAAATTACGAAAATTGTGCTGTCCACTAAACAACAAATAGCGATTTACCGTCTCAATATCCGTCACCATGAAGCCGATTGCCGTATCCGTTTGATCGACGCCGGACCCCATCAACAGATAGGGTTTGCCGGACTCTCGCAAAAACTTCAACGTTTGCTGGATCAGCTTGCTGTCTGATGAGCTTCCCATCCATGAAATCAGCGTAACAGACGCATTCGACAACTGTTTTTCCCAAGTATCGTCCCAAACCATACGCGGATCGGCCATGATGGCCCGACCTGGCGGAAAATCCAGCGACAAGGCCAGCTGTTTGCGGGTCTTTTCCATCATACCGGCCTGCCGGGTCAAGTTGGTAATGAATAAGATCTCCATGCTCAGCGCCCCTTCATTCCATATAGTTATTTACTCATAGCGAACAAAGTGCTCAAAATCTTCCCGGCGGGGAAAACTGATGGCTTGGGTCGGGCACTTGGGCACACAGCCGCTGCACAATACAACACATTCATAGGGATGGGAAACGATCGGCTTTCCCGTTGCTTCATCCACGGTATAAACTTTTTTCGGGCAAAACTCAAAACATACTTTGCATCCTACGCAACGATCCGCTTCAATTGTCGGATACCATTCAATTTTATCTCGATCCACTAGCAACGTTCGTTTTCGGCGCGCCTGCATTTTTTTATTCCTCCCCATTTTTTTCAAAATACTTTGCTTTGCGTACTCTCTACAAACCAATCCGTTTCCACACATGAATCCGATAGGCTCCGAGCACTTCGCCGCCATCCAGTTGGAGCGGCGCTTCCATTCCCACAATATATGCATCATTGGCCGCTACCGCCACACAGGGACCTTCCATCGGCATCGAGTCCACTATGTCCAGCTCCGGCGTTGACAGCGCCACCATGCCGTGAACAGCCGCATCCTTGGTTCGGATGTTGCGGCCGACGGCTACGATCAGTTGGCTACCCGTTACCTTTAGTTCCTCCACCATTCCGCCCAAATTGCGGCGTTTGCGCAAATTCCCCTCGCGGTCAAACAGGAAAATGCTGTTGCTCTGGGGATGCTCCACCGGCGTCGGCAGTTGCCAGTTGGCCCGGTTATATGTATTTCCGGTTGAAAATGCCACATACTCACCGACGTGCCGGATATGCAGGCCGGTAGCATTCAGGTAAATTCCCTGGATTTTCTGCGGTGCGCTCAGCGTTCGGGCCCACAGCAACTTTCCGTCAGCATCCAGAAAAAAAGCGCGCCCGTCCGCCGACACCCCGCCGAGGTATTGGCCGTCCTCTGATATTTCCGGCCCGAACCTCATGTTGGTACGGTCATAAGGAGCGACCGTCGGCAATGCCTGGCTCCAGCGAAGCACGCCTGTCTGCGCGTCAAAGGCGTAAATATTGTCCTTGTACTTCCGTTCCGGTCCCGGCGTATAGTCCGAAGTAGCAAATACCAGGTTGGTTCCGTTTTTGTCCACATCACACCAGCTGACCCACACATCCAGATTGTGGTCGCGGGGAAACAGCGTCATGACGCCTTGCTCGTCAAACTTGTAAATACGGGCAAAATATTCCGTCTTCCCATTGGGGAAACGGATCGATCGCAGCGCCACCGCGTAAGCGTTGCCGACGCCATCCACAGTAATCGACATGATGCCGGGAAAGGTCTTCTGGCGAATATCCACGCCCAATTCATCCACACTCGCCTTGCGCCAGCGTTCCGAACCGGTAGCGGCGTCAATGCAAATCACCGCGCCCTGCTGACTGTTTTCACCGACAAAAATCCGGCGGCTATCCTGTGAAAATTCCAGCGCGCTGATTTTGCCCATGCCGATTTTTCGGCTCCAAATCCGACCGCCCTGCAAGTCAAACAGCAGCACCTCGCCTGCTTCCGTCCCCACGACGATCCGTGCGCCATCCGGCGACAACCGGACCAGACCGGGCGTTGATCCCATCTGCTTGTAGCCGCGGATTTCCACCTTGCCGAGAAGAATCTCCGCTGTTTTTTCGTACCGCCCCACCCGGCTGCTGATTTTACTGGACGCCGACAATCCGTCTGTCGGTTGAAATTCCGGGAAAATATGCAGAGCCAGCCCCGCCAGGCTGCCAAAAAACAGCAGAAACAATCCGGCGGTCAGGATTTTCTGTTTCATCCCGTTCACAGCCACACCGCCATGAAATCATACACGCCGCGCAAACCGGGAAAATAAATGATCCCGTTGAATTGCAGCGAATACAAGGTTTTTAGGACAGCCCCCGCCGTAATCCCGGTAAAAACCGTGAGGCAGGCGAACCGTTCCACTACCGGCCATGCCGCCATCCCTGCGCGATGTCCGCAACGTCCGAACCCCCGGCTCTCCACGGACAACGCCAGCGTCGCCGCCCGGCGCAGTGCGCGCGCCAGAATCGGAAACAATACATAAAATGCCGTCCGCACCCAACGAATCGGTGAAAGCGTCCGCAGCGGCTCGAATCCACGCAAGCGCTGCGCCGTAAGCACAATCGCGGTTTCCTCAAAAATCACCGGCAAAAACCGTAGGCTGGTGATCAGCATAAACGCGATTGGATAAGGCATCTTCCAATGCAAAAAACATTGCAGCAGTTGCCGGGGATCGGTGGTCCAGCAGATGAGCAGGCCGCACGCAAGCATGATGCCGGAGCGCAGCGCCTGCACCGCGCCGTGTTCCAGTCCTTCGCGATATACGAAGATTCCGCCCGTCAGCTCACCAATCCACGGCGTAGTCGGCGACAGCAGACAGGCGATCATTGTCCGGGGTTCCTGATTATAGAACAGCGCCTGACTGACCATGGCGCCCCAAATGCCCACGAGTAAAAAAATGATCAGTATTTTCCAGCGTTCCACCGAAGAACGGGCAACGACATGAAAGCCGAGTGACAGTAAAAACAACAGAAACAACGGACGCGGCCCTTCCAATCCCACAGCAAAGATCACTATTGCCGCCAAGAGCGCCAGCTTGGTTCGCACATCCAGACGATGAACCGGCGTATCAGCAGGCGTTGCTTCCCATACTTGCCTGTTGTACATACCCGACCACCTCCTCTACGCAAAGTGCGCACCCTCCATACAGTTCGCGGGAAACCCGCAGCGCCGCCGGGGCCCGCAAGCCCGCCGACCGTAGCACATCCTCGCGGGAAAATACATCTCGTGGCGGCGCATCAGCCACTACGCCGCCCGCTGTCATCACGATCACTCTCTCGGCGTAACGAGCGGCCACTTCGGTATCATGCGTGCAGAATATGACCGTGCCGCCGCAGGCCGTGTACTCCTGCAACAACACAATGATATCGTCGATGTGTCCCAGATCCTGTCCGGTCGTCGGTTCGTCCAGCAACAAGATATCCGGTCGGCAAACCAGTAACGATGCGATTGCCACCCTCACCCGCTGTCCCTGACTCAGCGCCAGCGGAAAGCGTTCTTCCAATCCGGCAAGTCCGATCCGCTCCAGCAATGGGCGCCAATCCGAAGCAGCTTGCCCACGCCCGCCGCCATGCCGTAACCCAAAAGTAATTTCTTCTTCCACCGTAGAGTTGAACAACATCAAATCCGGATTTTGCATCACCATGCCGACCCGGCGATCCAGCGCCTTCACTGGCTGTCCATGCACAGTTACCTGACCCCTCTGGGCCTGCTGCAGTCCGCAAATATGATGCAACAGCGTCGATTTTCCAGCGCCGTTGTTGCCCATCAAGGCGACGAACTGCCCGCGTGGAATCGACAAATTGATCCCGTCAAGAATCTTGCGACCCTTTGGATCATAGCGAAACTCCAGCCCCCGGACATCAACCCCGCTGTTTGCCTGTGCAATCGGAATAATTTTCGCTGCCGTTTTAACAACGGAACCACAATTCGGATACGCCTTGCGG
>DATMYT010000067.1:0-2472 GCA_035560855.1 Negativicutes bacterium
TAAAATCAGTTTGTGAAACCGTCCGAAACAACGGTTTGATAGAGGCACGCAAAAATTCAAGTTTCTCATGCGTCAGCCTTGTCCAGAAATTATCATCCGCGAGCTTTTGCAATTCCGTGGCGGCCTCTTGTATCACCACAGAATTTTGCGGGAGTTCCGCGATCTGTTGTCTGAGCTTGCGAATTTCTTTTGCGGCAATGGCATCGTTTTGCGTGTCGATTGCTGTTTCAATTTTATCGAGCCTGATGCCAACGAAACGCACTGGGAGCGGGATTTGCGGAATAGTGTCTTTCCCTTCGGGATGCAGTTTGAAATACTCAAAGTTGTCCCAGCAGTCCAGAATCAGGAACCGGTCTTTGGTAGTGCACCAAGGCTTTATCTTGTGCGATTCCAACAAGCGCGTGCCGCGACCGATCATCTGCCAAAACTTTGTATAGGAAAATACTGGTTTCGCAAATACCAAGTTCACCAGCTCCCGAATATCGATGCCGGTATCCAGCATATCGACACTGAGGGCAATGCGCGGCAGGTCATTATGTGTGAACTGATTCAGTAACCCACCCTTGCCGTAGACGCGAGGATCATCGGAAACCAGCACTTTCGCCAATTCTCCGTGGTATTCCGGGTAGAGCGAATCGAAAATCTTTTCGATTCTTCGCGCGTGAGCCTTGGACGAACAGAAAAATATAGTCTTCCCGGGAAGAACTCCGTCAGAATCCTTGATGGACTCCTCCATGAATTCTTTGACGATGAGCGCATTAGTGCCCTTATTGGTAACCGTTTTTTCCAGTTCGGTGCCTTCAAAATTGATCTCTTCCACTTCTTTGCCTGCAAGAATCAACCGTTTTTGATCTTCCAGCGAGATCGTTCGTTTGCTAATGCCTTCATCCTGAAACTTGGTGTGTATCTTCATCACCTGAAAGTTGCACAAGTAAGGCGGCGCGTGGTTTACAGCTTCCGCGTACGTGTAGGCAAAGCTGGGCAGGCCATCGTCACAATGAAAGAGTTTGAAGGTGTTATGGTCGATGATATCGGTCGGTGTCGCCGTAAGCCCGAGACTAATTGCCTTGAAATAATCCAGCACTTCGCCATAAGTGTTGTATATTGAGCGATGGCTTTCATCGATCACAATCAAATCAAAAAAATGCGGGGAAAGAGTGTTTCCCTCTTCCCTGATAATATTGAGCATGGTGGGATAGGTGGAAACATAGATCCGGCGATCTTTGGCAATGAGTTTTTCGCCAACCTTCGGCCATAGGGGCTCGTTGGGCAAATGTTCCTTGAAAGCGGTAAGCGCCTGTTCGCGTAAAGCGATTCTATCTACTAGAAATAAAACCCGCTCAACATGACCTGCACGCATGAGCGCATCAATCAGCGCAATACACGTTCTGGTTTTCCCTGTCCCGGTAGCCATCACCAGCAAGAAACTGCGTTTTTTCTTCTCGATCCCTTCCATGACGGAACGAATGGCGCGAAGCTGATAATCTCGTCCGGCAATTTCTGTGTTGATCAATTCCTCAGCCAGATGCTTTCGATGCTCGCGAATATATTGAAACCGCTCCAAGTCATCTCGGGTGGGATAGCCTACCACTTTTCGTGGAGGATAATGTTCCAAGTCCCAAAAATAACTCTCATGACCATTGGTGTAAAAACAGAACGGCAGTTTACAACCATATTGTTTTTGAATGTTGTAGCAATACTGCTTCGCCTGTTCCCGCCCGATGGCAGCATCTTTCGCAGTCTTTTTCGCTTCGACCACCACCAGCGGTTTGGCGTCTCGCCCCAATAATACGTAGTCACTATATTGATGACCGCCATAAGGAGCGTCCTGCTCTGCCACCTGGCCTGATACAGTCGCATGAACATCAAGCTCTTGAATGACGTGGGACAGATTGTTTACATCCCAGCCAGCAGCAAAAAGCTTCGCATCAATTATTTTTTTACGCGTTTCTGCCTCAGTTAACACCGGACCTCCGTTCTGGAGATGAAACATTCACTTTTATCCGCGTTTCATCCTTCCCAATATCCATGATTTTCTGAAAGCATAACCCTATCGATGAATGATGTCCATTGTATCATTTTATTGTTCCACGCTTTGGGGCAAAACCCCTCCCCATGCGGCACAACTCACAAAGCCTATTTTCTGTTTAGCCAATAAACCGAACCTAATGCTTTAATCCGTCTCCGTTCTCAGTGATATCAATGTATCCCTCATTTTCGTAGTAGTGGCAGATTTTTTCAGTTGACTTGCAGTCCAATAGGATGATTCTTCCGCCAATGATCGCCCTGGCACTGCTAATCAATCCATAACAGTCCTGTAACATTTTCTTGCTAAATAAGGAATCTCTCCCCAACTGTCCAATTAAAATAGCAACAATGTTTTGTTCCCCATCCGATAAATTTCCGAGCCGCTTCTTCAACGTATTCGAGATTACATCAATGTCGTGTTGTTAAAAATCCGTTTACAAACGA
>DATMYT010000068.1:0-5866 GCA_035560855.1 Negativicutes bacterium
GCTTATGAGTCAACCCGAAAAAATTATCGATCGCAGGGCGAAACTGGGCAAACTGGATATCGGCCTGATGGATTAATGCGCCGACTGCTGAGCAATCATCCAGTTCTGTTTCATGCTCCGTATCAAAATCTATACGCAGAATCTGCTCGGGTTGCAACACTTGGTTTAGGTAGTGCAAGGTTGCATTGGCATGAAGTGCTACTAACATCTCAATCAGTTTGCCGCCCTCCCAGCCCGTCACCACACCCCACCGCTTCTTGGCTTCAACTTCATAATACCACTTGGCGCGTCCGGTCCCCAGAGACAGGACCCGTAGGTCAGCAATATCCGCTCCCAATTGACGGCTAGCCTCAAACACTGCGAGCAGCGCAGGATTATAGGCCCACAATCCGCCATCCGAAATCAGCGCATCGCCAACCTGCATCGGACAAAAAAATATTGGAGAGGCACAGGAAGCCAGTACAGCCACACTTACTTTCACATCCAGGTCCGGGTTGGGATCAGTCGTGTAATCGGATTTAAAAACATGTACTTCGCCACGACCAATATCAGTGACCGGCAACAGCAACGGGATTTTGACATCCCCCAACCGCCTATCGCCGAAATATTCGTCAAGAATTTCCTGTAACAGCTCAGACGTGTAAATACTATTCACGCAAGATTGTAAGAATTTTGTCGGCATAAAAGAAGTACGCGGCGTAAAGACGGCCTCAACATGTTCACGATAAAGTCGTTCCACCTTCTCCGGTTGATATCCGCATGCTATTGCAGCTGCGATAATAGCGCCAGTACTGGTACCGGCAATTATGTCAATGTTTTCATCGAGACGAACTCCCTGCCGGGTCGCAATACAGTGCAGAATATGGGTTGGAATTACTCCTCGGATACCACCGCCATCAATACACAAAATCCGAACTGTACGCCCCATATCCTCAAACTCCTTTGTATGGATTTTTGATTATGCTGCTTGTTTTTATTCATTTGTGACTGGTCTCGATAAGCTTGGAAGTAAAAAACAAAGTGGAACATTTGAAGGCCTTGCGGGATTTAAATGCTCCACTTTGTCAAGTCAATGAACCTATAATGCTACGCCAGCTCCTATAACAGACCTCTGTCATTCACTACTTGCCCACGCTTCACGACGGTCGCGACGCAATTCACGCCCGCGTGGTAAGGCAGATATAAATGCGATGGGTGTTCGAGAACAATAAAATCAGCCTGTTTTCCTACTTCCAGGCTACCGATGCGATCGGCCCGGCCAACGGCTGCCGCCGCATTGATCGTCAATGCTGTGACAATCTCAGCTGGGGTCATCTGCATATATAGAGCCGCCAGCGCAATCACCAGCGGTATTGATTCGGTAAAGCAACTACCTGGATTGAAATCGGTCGCCAGAGCAACCGGTACTCCATGGTCAATCATAAACCTCGCCCGGGCATACGGTTCTCGCAAACAAAATGCCGTTGCTGGCAGTAGCACGGCTATGACGCCTGCTTCACCCATCCGATGGATTCCCTCGTCCGAAGCATGCAGCAAATGTTCGGCGGATACTGCACCGAGCTCGGCTGCCAACTCTGCGCCGCCGAAAGAAACAATCTCGTCTGCATGCACTTTTGCCTTCATTCCCAGTCCTTGCGCCGCCATTAGCAGTCGCCGGGATTGTTCGACAGAAAAAACGCCTTTCTCGCAAAAAACATCACAAAACTCGGCCAGCTTTCTTTGTGCAACAACCGGCAATACGCTTTGCAACAAATACTCGACAAATTCATCGGTCCGTCCCTTGTACTCTGCTGGAACAGCATGCGCTCCCATAAAAGTCGGAACGACTTCGACCACATGCTCCCGACCCAGCTGCGCCATGACTTCGAGTTGTTTGATCTCAGTCGCGGCATCCAGACCGTAGCCACTTTTCCCTTCCACCGTTGTCACACCAAAGGACAACATGGAACTCAGCCGTTTCCAGCCGACCTCCAGCAACTCTTCTGTCGTGGAAGTTCTCGTGGCCTGGACGGTATTGACGATGCCGCCACCCCGCTCCATGATCTGCATGTAGGTATCTCCGCGCAGTCGCCAGGAAAATTCTTCAGCCCGATACCCGCCAAACAAAAAATGTGTGTGTGGATCGACAAACCCGGGCAGCACGCAGCGTCCCGCCGCGTCAACCACCTCGTCCGGCTCTTCATCAAGACTCTCCATTATTTCCGCGGTCGTTCCCACGCGCCGGATCACGCCGTCCTCGATCCACATCGCGCCATCAGGAATCACGCCGATATCCGCCATCGCTGCACCGATTTTGGGTGCAACGCCCCGACAGGTCACCAGTTCAGCGGCATTTTTGAGCAACATTTTTTTTGCCATTCTTATCCCCCCAGATAGGCCCGTTTTACGGCTTCATCGACCTGTAGTTCACGGGCCGCGCCTTGCAGCACAATATGCCCTGTTTCCAATACATATCCTCGATCAGCGGCGCCAAGAGCTTTTCGCGCATTTTGCTCCACCAACAGAATCGTCGTTCCCATTTTATTTAGTTGCTTCAGTACTTCGAAGCAACGATTGACCAGAATCGGCATCAAGCCCATGGAGATCTCATCCACCAATAGCAGCTCCGGTTCCAGCATCAACGCCCGACCGATCGCCAGCATCTGTTGTTCACCGCCGGACAATGTGCGCGCCGATTGATCAAGACGCTCACCCAAACGAGGAAAAATCGACACAACGTTTTCCACTCGGCGCGGCAAATCCGCCGGAGGCTCGACCCAACCACCAATCCGCAGGTTTTCCGCCACCGTCAATTCACCAAAGACCCGGCGTCCTTCAGGCACGTAAGCGATTTTCATACCTGCACGGTCCCATGGTTTAGCCGCCGCGATATCTTTCCCCTTGAATATCAGCGACCCTGATGAAACAGGCACCAACCCCATGATCACTTTCATTAGCGTGCTTTTCCCCGCACCATTGGCCCCGATGATCGTAACAAACTCTCCGTCCTTCACGTCAATGGAAATATCGTAGAGCACTTGCGAATGCCCATAGTGCGCTTTCAAATTCCGAAGTTCCAGCATTATTTACGCCTCCTCGGCTTCGCCCAGATAGGCGTCGATCACCGCTTGGTTGCTCTGGACTTCCTGCGGAGTCCCCTCGGCAATTTTCACACCGTAGGACAGCACTGTCATTCGGTTGCATAAGGCAGTTGCCACCGCCATATTGTGTTCCACCAGCATGATGGTCGTTCCTGCCGCTTGTAATTTTCCGGTCAACTCCATGAAATCATGGGTAGCATCCTTTGACAGCCCTGCGCACGGTTCATCCAACATCAGCAGAATGGGTTGCAGTGCCAGCGCCCGGGCGATCTCCAGCCGTCTCATGTAGCCGAGGCTCAAATCTCCAGCCTTGGACTGGGCAAGCGCGGCAATATCCACGCGTTCCAAATACTCCATCGCCTCTTCGCGGTTGCGCCGGGTGTGACTGCGACCGAGGCTGGACCAAAGATTGGGTGCGCGCCGCAAAGCGAAAGCCGCCAGCAGATTATCCTCCACCGTCATATCCTTGAACACTTTCGTGATTTGAAAAGTACGGGCAATCCCTTTTCGGGCCACTGCATGCGCCGGTAGTCCCTGGATTTCATGCCCGTCAAGCAGTATTTTTCCCTCTGTCGGCGTATAAGCCCCACAGACCATATTGAAGAAAGTCGTCTTGCCTGCACCATTCGGTCCAATCAGTCCCATGGTTTCACCGCGCCGCACACTCAGGTCCACGCCATCGACGGCTTTCAGCCCGCCAAAATACTTTTTCAGCCCCATTACTTTTAACAGTTCTTTTGCTTCAGCCATGACGTTTCCCTTCTTTCCCGCGGCCCCGGACAGCAGCCCATATTCGTTGCAAGAAACTGTCATCTCCGACCAATCCTTGCGGCTGAAACCGCATCATCAGCACCAGCAACCCGCCATATACCAACATGCGGTAGTCGGATACAAAGCGAAAAACTTCCGGCGCGAGAGTGAGAATTATGGCCCCGATCAGCGGTCCGCTGACTGTGCCGAGTCCTCCAAGCACCGCCATAGAAAGAACGCCGATTGAAACCGGAAACGAAAAATCTGTCGAAGAAATGAATCCCATGAAGTGAGCATAAACGCTGCCAGTCATCCCGGCGAAAAACGTGCCGATGGTGAAGGCAAATACTTTGTAGTGATCAGCGTTGTACCCAAGCGAAGCTGCCGCCTCTTCGTCGTTACGCACTCCGCCAAGCGCCAGTCCGAGCCACGAATGAGGAAGATGCCTCATAAACAGATACACCAGCACATTGAGTACGATCAGCAAACCCAGTATTTCCGTGTTGCCAAAGCGAACCCCAAACATTTCCGGCTTGGGAACCGCTAAGCCCATGGATGCGCCGAAAAACTCGACGTACTGAAAAATTGCCACTACAACAAAATTGATGCCGATTGTCGTTACGGCCAGAAAATCTTCGCGCACTCGTACGCTGAAAAGACCGAGTAACATGCCAACCAATGCAGCCATAATTCCAGCGGCCGGTAGCGCCAGTAAAAACGGCCAGCCTGCTTTTGCGGTCAACAATGCCGAAGTATAGGCTCCAATCCCGTAGAACGCCGCATGTCCGAGGGTCGGCTGCCCGGCAAACCCTGTGATGATATTAAGACTCATGGCCAGCAACATCGCCAAACCAACGTTGATCGCAATTACCTGCTCGTACATGGAATCCCCCTTATGAAGCCCGCCGTCGGCCCAGAAGTCCCTGTGGCCGCCAGAGAAGAATTAAAATCAATACTACGAAGGCAATCGCATCGCGCGGCAGAAAAAATCCGACATAGCCGCCGATCAAGGTTTCGGCCATGCCAATAACCAGCGCCGCCAAGACGGTGCCCCAGGGACTGCCCAATCCGCCAAGAACGATGACTGCCAACATCTTATAAGCAGGAACATCCCCCATTGTTGGATATATCGAATTGTATAATATGCCGACAAGGATGCCTGCCACGGCGGCAAAGCCATACCCCAGAATGAAATTGAAAGCCACGACCCGATTGGTATTGATCCCCATAGCTTTGGCAGTCTCAAGATCCTGCGCCGTTGCTCTCCACGCCAATCCAATAGAAGATCGGTTCAACAGATACCAAAGAATAAACAGTAACAAGGCTGTCGCACCAATGATCAAAAACCAAGTTCCATACAGCGTCAGTCCGATCTTTGGGAATTGGAGCGATGGCAACAATACGCCAAAATTTAATTCCCGAGCCTGAGGACCCGCCACCAAACGCAGAAAGTCCTGCAAAAAAATGAACAGTCCAATGCCCGCGATCAGCGAAACATTCGGGGACTTGTTCATTAACGGAGCATATAGAAATTTTTGCACCAGAAACCCGAACACGGCTGTTAATGCGATTCCCATGACTAACGCCACCATTGGACTGCCAGTTTGTAACAGGAAAAAAAATGAAACATAAGCGCCGATCGCATACGCGCCGGCGTTGGAAATGTCGAGGATTCGCATAATGCCATATACCAGCGTAGCGCCCATCGCGGTCAGCGCATAGACGCTACCGACGACAATCCCATTGATAATCTGTTGAAAAAACATGGAGACCCTCCTGCCGTTGCGGCAAAAAGAATACGGAAGGGCCGGATTACGCCAAACGCGCCCGGCGCCTCCCGCGCAAGGAAGCGCAATTTATTTGTCAGGCGGGGTAATGATCGCCGGATCGCTGATTTCACCATAATAAGTGAATACGCCGTTCTTTACGATCTGAATCTGTACATTTTTCGTTACTTCGCCAAGTGCATTGTAGCCCTTGATAAGGCCCGTAGCCGCCTCAAAATCTTTAATTTTGTAAATACCGTCTTTGATTTT
>DATMYT010000069.1:0-8824 GCA_035560855.1 Negativicutes bacterium
ATACTCAGCAATTCCCTTACGTCTGGCAAATTCAAGTTGTGGAGCAAATACGAGCAACGGTCCAAAAACGACACACATGAGAAAAAAAAGCAGAATAGCAGTCATCAAAAAAAATTCCGGCAGCGAAGCATTGCTGTAAAAAATACGGTTGGCAAGCAAGCCTGCATATTGAGTGCCGTGCGCCATCAAGAAAGGGGTAAAAGCAAACACCGTGTTGCCAAGAAAGCCCAAGCCGCCCATTCCATCCGGATGGGTGGGAATGATGTTCAATTTGATCCATGAAACATGCCATAAAAAACGCAGCCAAATAAATATCCTAAAATACCAGCGCACAAACAAAAACTGAAAAACCGGCAAACTTACATAAATAAGCCATTGACCTGCCAAAGACAACTTCGATTCTCCGCTGGCAACGCTCGCATACCAGGTCGCCGTTTCCAACGCCAGATACTGGTTCCAGACCACCATAATACCGACTCCATAAACAAGGACCACCAATAGCAGTTCCGCAAACACCGAATTGCGCAGGCGAAACACTGCGGCTATCGCGCTTTCGAATTCCCCTAGAGCCGTGTTGGGAACCAGGCCGCGGGAAACAAATTGTTTTGCAATTTGTTTCAACCGTCGATGTACAACGAGTTCGGCGGCGATCAACAACGGCGTTGAAACCAGAAATCGGATGTGCACATCAATATCAAATAGGAAGGGAACGGCAATGTTGCCCCTGAAGAAATTTCCTTCCCACAGGCTAAGAACAAAGAGGGGTATCCAACAGAACGCCGAAACAGCCACTACGCGCCGAAGCATTATCTTTATCGGATCTTCAGCAAGTCCGGCCTTGCGAAACATTTGATAAAGCGGTCCGCCCTGCACTAGGGAAAAATCTTGTTCCAGCAATGAAGCATAGTGGGGCTTGAGCTGCGCTTGCGGCTTCATGTAATGTCTCCTTCTGTGTGCACTTAAAGACTTAACAGCGCTCCAGCTTATGCCCTCCCATTTGCACTTACTTACGCTTACAGAAACAACAAAAGCAAGTCCAGCTATCAACTCTTCCTATTTCAAGAATTAGCTTGCAGGATTTTTTTTTTGTTTGCAGAAATGGGTAACAATGCCATAATGTTCTGTATTGCGAAGGTGTACAAAGGAGTAACAGATGCTTGAACAGCGCAGCCGAAAAAAAGGTATGCCAGCTCTGCCAGAGTTACGTCCCAACTTCGAAGCATTTTCAGAATATCTCAGCGCATACTTTTCCTGTGTGGACGAAACCGGAATTATTTACTATGTCAACCTGGCCTTTGCCAAGGCGCTTGGCTATAAGCAACAGGAACTAGTTGGCAGGCATGCTTATGAAATCATTCGCGAATACAACAGTGATGGAGTTTTTCAATGGAACCGGATTGAAGAGGTCCTCGCCAATCCAGTATCGCCGCCGATGCGGGAGCTTGAACTTCGCTGCAAAAATGGAGCTTCCCTTTGGGTCGAAATGAGGGAAAGACTCTGGACATTACCGGAAAAACCGCTTCGCTACTCTCTCGCCATCAGCATCGACGTTACAAGCCGACGAAACAACCTTGACGATACAAAACAGCTTCAAGCCTTTCACTTTGTTTCGGCGTTTATGAATAATGCGGTAAAAAGAAATTTTGAATTCGCTGAAGTTTCCCGATATCTTGAATCAACTGGCATAGAAATCAAAACCCCCTTTGTTGCATTATTTCTGAAACCCAATTTGCCTTTACCCTGTTCACCAGTCAAAACGGGGCTTACTATCGATTGGAATCGCTGGGTAATTCCGGTTGTAAACTTCGTTGCCGCCGACCACCATAAGGTCCTGTGGGAAGCCCCGCAGGGATTGGCGTTGTTGCTTGGCCTTACACCGGATGTGGCTGTCGATGACCAGATCAATGCCGTTATCGCCGATATCATCAAACAATTGCAGACTTTGAAGGATTTAGCCGAAATGGTAGTGGGCGTCTCTGACGTATGGAAGGACCCCTCATGCACTATTGCAACGCCTGTCTACGAAGCCAGGGAAAGCCTTCATTGGGGAAGCATTATGAATCCCGGCAAGAGTTGCTATCGTTGGAAGAATCTCGGTATCGGCCAGCTTCTGCTAAAGCTGACTCCGACGCAGGCAAAATGCTACTTTGAGGATAGGCTGGGGCCATTACTGGCGTTGCCGGATATCAACCGGGCTGAGTTACTACCTACCTTGGGTGAAATCCTCAGCGCACGATCGGTTTCCGAGTCGGCTCAACGGATGCATGTGCACCCAAAAACGATTGCGTATCGCCGGACCCGCTTGGAAAAACTGCTGAATGTCGACTTTGACGATCCGGCGATACGGACTGAACTCTTCGTTGCACTACGACTGTTTCAAATTCACAAGGATAGGGAATAGGGAAAAATACTGCTATCAAACAAGGCTATTGTGCAGTGACAATAATAGTCTGCTCGCTCTTTTGCATCACGATCACATTTTGGCCTTCTTTAACCGATGCAAAATCCAACCGCGGTGTGGAAACGGTTTTAACAGTATTGTCCGGCAATCTGACGGTCACTGCTTTTTTCGCGGCATCCAGTTTGAGGATCTCCAACGTGACAAATGCGGTTTTCACTTCGATCCCGCCTGGCTTGCTGCCTTTAGGTGCTGAAAAAAGCAATTTTGACTCGCCCATCCCGGGAACCTGACCATCTTTGCCGAGGAAAATAGCAACCTGCCGCTGAATTGTAAAGGTCACATAGTCGCCAGCCCTGATCTGGTCGAAGTTCTTCATTTCTTGGCCGAACGTCATCGTCTGTTGATTGCCATACCGATCCTTGAGTACGACTTCGCGAATCGTATGCGTAACCAAGCCATTTTGTCCATCGATCGTGGCATAGGTTGGATCGGGCGTCTCGCCAACTGAAACCACAGAAAATTGGTTACTAAGTGTGTCATCTACCAGGATTCCGTCGGCCAGAGGGATTGTTTCGGGTGCCGCCGCCAGTGCCAGGGACATTGTTGATAGAGACATCACCACAGCCATTAGGGCAATCAGCAGTTTGAGTTTTTTGTTCATTTTTTTCTCTCCTTCATTTTTTTTAAACTTCATAGCCAATTGGCCATGTCAGCTTCGGTGGACAACAACCATCATTAGAAATTTCGTTGATAGTTCAGTGTAAAGAAGTGTAGGCTTCCCTGCGTATAAGCTCCCTCAACCCGGCCAGCCAGATTGCCATACTGGTTGCTAACGTTTATGCCGTCAGCAACAACCAGCTCATAGCCGAAATTTAGTTTGGAATCAGCATTGAGTTGACGGGTCGCTCCGATGCCAAAGCGCCAACTGCCTCCCCCCGGCGCAAAACTGGGGCGCTGCGAATCACTGAACGCACTGGTGTCATATCCGACGCCAAAAGACAACTGCCATTTCGGCGATACTTTGTATTGGAGGCCAACCGCAGCATGCCAAGTATCTTGACCCTTGCGTTCGACATAAAGATTGCTGGGACTCGTCGAGTCGATCATCACTTGCTTGAACATAAAGTTAGACCAGTTCTGCCAACCCACATCGCCCATAATTGCCAGGCGGGGACTTGTTTCACGATAAAAGCCCAGCATCACCTGCTGCGGAATCGTAGTTGACAAATCGATCTGGCGATCATAAAGCCCACGAGCACGCAGCACCGCTTCCAGCCCCGGGCCAAGATTGCTATAGGATGGAGTCGCAGCAAAGTTCAACAGAACTGGTGAGTAATAGGTAAGGCCGATCCGTGTCTTTTTGTTTGGCTGATACATCAACCCCAAATTAGCACCAAAGCCCCAGGCGTTGCTGTTGACTTCAACACTGCCGTCGCCTGTACCGAGATCAAGCACGTCGTTATTTATGGCGGCTTTCATTCGCCACAGTCCTTTCGTAGCATTCAGGGCTAGGCCGATTGACCACTTGTCATTCAAGCGGTGTGCGATAGTTGGCATAAACGTCAGGCCAATTAGCGCACCGCCCTGAAAAGTATAGCGTCCCGACCATTTATCTAATTCAGGTGTGACAATACCAAAGTTAGAAAACATGCCAAAACCGATTTTCGTTCGTGCGTTAACATCCTGAACATAATAGAAGCTGCCACTGGGCAACCAGCCAATCGGATTGGTCCCGTCGTTGCCTGTGACATGATCCATGTTAGCCCCTGGCTGAAACTTGACGTAGCCAACCATGGCCTGGGCGCCGAACATGTATTCCGATTTATTCAGCAGCATCATTCCTGCCGGATTGTAGTACACGGTTGATGCGTCTTGGGCACGAGCCGCATGACCGGCGCTGCCAAGACCAACACCCGGAGTACCAGTTTCATACATCAGCACGCCGCTGGCCTGTGCCGTAAACGGTGTCAGCGTCAAATTGAACAAGACCAACGCAATAACCGCCTTTTTGCTAAAAAACATCCGTGCAGAGAGTACCAAGACAACCATTCCTCATTTCATCATCAAAATTTCATCATCAAAATAATTTACGACTGTTGACCGCTAATTCGCACTAAATTAGCTTTATAGATAGTTGTTCGTTAAACAACAGAATTTCTCTTTTGACCGTAAAGATAATCATTTAAGCCCATCGGTTATTATTTTTAGCTACAGAGATAAACAGATTGTTCCGAAAATTTTACGATGTCGGGGTTCGGCCCAATAACAGCGCACAAAAAAAGGCTTCAGACCAAAGTGGTCTGAAGCCTTTTAAATTCTCCTTTATTTCCCTGCGGGCAACGAAGCCATGAGCTGATAGAAGGATTCCGGCTGTTTTTCTTTATGCAGCTGATACCAGAAATTTAACGTATCGGGCGCGAAAACTCCCAGGAGCTCGATGATCTGATAAGCAAATTCCAAGGGTGCTGTTCCACTTGCAGTAATCAGATTTCCATCTCGCACCGCCCCCTGGTGCTGGTACAGCTGCTCCCCCGTGTAGGCTTCACCGCCGACTTGGCGCAAGAAAGCCAGATCATTGCTGGTATGCTTTTGATGATTCAGCAAGCCTGCTCGCCCAAGCGCGAACGTCGCTCCGCAAATGGCTGCAACCGGCACCCCTGCGCTCAAGCAGGCTGCAGCCTTTTCAATCACCGGCCCATGTTGCGGCTCAAGCCAGGTGTTCCCACCAGGCAATAACAGCAGCGCCGCTTCTGACAAGCAAATTTCATCCACCGTAAGTTCAGGCATAATCTTGAGTCCGCCCATGGTCGTTATAGGCTTCATGGAAAGCGCACACGCTTTCACCGTTAATCGCTGCGCCGTTTTTTTGAAGAAACGGCCGGAGTGAAGCTCCGCGATTGCATACCCCGCTTCCCAATCCGCCAGAGAATCTTGGAGATAAATGTATACTGTTTTCATCTTTCTCAATCCTTCCTTAACTAATCTCTTACGAATCATGCGCCTCAGGTATTGGCGATAATCCGCAGCTTCAAGCCACATTTCCGCTCATTTTCATCTTTTTTATCGCAGCGGCCCGCAGGAACGTGGCACTCAATCAGCTTTACGTTTTTTCGCAATAATATAATTGACGGCATGTTGGTGGCGGATATTGGCCGACATACAGTCAATGATCTCTTCTCCGCATTGGATAATTTCCCAATCATAATAAAACCCCTCTAAATCGCCCGACCGATAAAAGAACTCGCTGTTTTCCCAATCCGGCGCTACTTCAATAAAGGGTTTCTCAACAAAAACAAGATGCGCGTTGAGTCCTCCGCTGCACGTCTGTTTCTTGTATTTTTCAAAATGCCTTTGTCGTTGATCCGGCGGCAAAAACTGCAACGCCCCCATAGAATAAATCACATCATAAAAATCGGTAATTTCATACCCGATCATATTGGCATGAACGGCAGTAACCGGGCAATCGGCAACCCGACAATATTGTTTGATTTTCTCTATACCTGGCATGGATATTTCCAGCGCATCGACAATAAATCCACACTTGGAAAAATAAATAGCGTCCCGCCCTTCCCCGCTGCCAATATCCAATAAATGTTGCCCTTGCCGCGGGTTATCCTTTGCAACGCCCACCACCTGTTCCGCCAGCCAAGAATGCTTTAACCCCCAGTAATACTCCCGTTTCTCATACTCGTCATCATACGGACTCACTTTTTCCTTAAATTCTGCGCCGGTAAGCAGTCGATCAATAGAGGTTCCCAGCACATTCGCCAACGCCGGCAACAATGCCGTATCCGGCGTCGCATTTCCATTTTCCCATTTTGAAACGGCTTGTCCGGTAACATGGATGAAATTGGACAGCTGTTCTTGCGTATACCCCTTATCTCTTCGTAACGCTGCAATCCGTTGTCCGATTGTGTCCCCATTAAGCATACTTCCAGCTCCTTTTTATGCCCGGCGATGTTGACACCTTCATTGTATCTCTAACCGTGAGTTGAATCCATCAATCTTTAGTTGAATCATTCCCCGACAATTCAATTCACGGTTGGGAAAAAACGGAGGCATTACATCCGAAACACAGCCACCGCAGCTTGCAACTCCTGCGCAAGTTTTGCCAAGGCTACACTGGAACCGGCGATTTCCTCCATGGATGTCAGCTGCTCTTCCGTGGCCGCAGATACACTCTGGGCTTCGGTCGCCGAGGTCGTGCTCAAAGCATTAATCTTTGTCACCGATCCGACGATTTGTTGGCTACCGCTCGCCATTTGCTGGATAGCTGCCGAAATATCTCCAACTTGCTCGGACACTTTCGATATCAGTTCCGCAATTTCTCGGAATGCCATGCCGGCAGCAGTGACAGCTTCGGTGCCGGTCTCCACTTCCCTTGTACCATCATTCATAGCCGCGACCGCTTTATCGGTTTCGCCTTGGATCTCATGAATCAATGTACTTATCTTTTTGGACGCCTCTTGTGATTGCTCCGCCAACTTTCTTACCTCTTCAGCAACAACCGCGAACCCACGTCCCTGCTCACCGGCCCGCGCCGCCTCAATCGCAGCATTAAGAGCCAACAGATTCGTCTGCCCGGCGATTCCTGAAATAGTATCCACAATCTGACCCACTTCTTTTGAGCGTTCTCCGAGTCTGCTCACGACTTTCGCCGATGTATTAACAGTCTCTTCAACTTGCAGCATTTGACTAACTGCTTTCTCAACCGCTTTGCTGCCTTCCGTTGCTCTTTCAGCTGCTTGAGTCGACCTCTCCGAAACATGATTCGCATTCGCGGCAATTTGCTGGATGCCAGCCGACATCTGATCAACGACTGCTGAACTATCCGTGGCTGCTGTCAGTTGCTCTCTGGCCCCGGTAGCCACCCCGGCAATGGAAGATGCAATTTGTTCAGATGCCTGGGCTAATTGCTCCGAATTGGCGGTGAGTTCTTGGGACGACGCTGCCAATGTTTCGGCGCTGCATTTAACTTGTCCAACAATACCTCGCAATGCTCGTTTCATTGCAATAACAGCTTCGGCCATGTCGCCAATCTCATCATTGCGAGTAGCGTGGATATCCTGCCTGGTTAAATCCAAGGACCCAACCGCCGCCACTTCATTTTTCAAGTTATTCAGGCGCGAAGTTATCCTTCTGCTATAAGCAACAACAACAAAGATTACTAAAATGGTTGCTATTCCACTGGCTATCATCCCGATTCTACTTTGCAGCGTTGACTGTTCGATCAAAAATTTACTATCGGCATTGATGGAGTCAGCTTGTTTTTGGGAAACAACAGTAAATTGAGCATCAAGCTGATCAACCAATTGGCGGCCAGAGCTTAGTATATTGTTTAGTTCAGGGTTATTGCTTTTTTTCGCTGCGATTGCTTTATCGCCAATCACGAGATACTCGGACACCAATTTTTCCAGTTTGCCCGAATCTTCATCCCCATTCTTAGCCGTCGAATTATACTTTTTGACTGTTTCATAACTACTGGTGAAATTATTGCGATAACCTTGTTCATACTGAGCCGCTCCGTCGGGATAAAACAAATATCCACGCATATTCAATAGCGCCCGGGTAAAATCGGTATGGGCGTTCTTGACCATTATCAATCTTGCGGAAGCAGTGTTGACTTTCGCACTATACTCCACCGTCGCAACGGTAGTGTTTGAATAGCTAAATAGTACATAACCTAATATTGCAAGAAATGAAAAGATTGCCACTGCGAAAATTGCGGTTAGTTGAGCGACGATGGGATATCTTCTTTTGATCATGTTAAACCTCTCCTCAATACACTCCATATGCCTGCACTTACAGGGTTCTGGCTTTTGTGCTATTTACATTATGACGTAACTATAGTTTTTGCAGGTTATAAAGCAATTAAGTTCCTGTTAATGACGAAAAGAAAGACGCCGCAGTTCCTGCAGCGTCTTGTCTATTCTAGTCTATTAAGTGTTGGAGATAGTCGGGATCGATCCAGTGACCTTTTGAATGCCATAAATATCTGGGCATTTTCAAAAAATACTTGTTTCTTTGCCAGCCGAATCCTTTTTACCGTAGAATATTTCCAGCAATAACCATCAATTGAGCTTGGTTCGTTCCTTCGTAAATCTGGGTGATTTTCGCGTCCCGCATCATTCGCTCGACGGGATATTCGCGGCTGAAGCCATAGCCGCCGAAAATTTGCACGGCATTGGTTGTCACTTCCATCGCGGCATCCGATGCAAATTTCTTTGCCATGGCTGCCTCTTTAGAATACGGCAGATGATGCGACTTATGATATGCCGCCTTATAAGTTAACAATCGGGCCGCCTCCACTTTGATTGCCATCTCTGCCAACATGAAACTAATAGCTTGTTGCGCTGCAATGGGCTTGCCAAACTGGACGCGAGCTTTTGCATATTTGATAGCTTCATTCAAAGCGCCTTGCGC
>DATMYT010000070.1:0-2076 GCA_035560855.1 Negativicutes bacterium
AGGGTTGCCAATTTCTTTCTCTGACGAGTTTTTCGACCTTGAGTATGACGAATATCGGTTGCCGCAAACGCGAATTTCCAACCAATTAATCCAATTGGCCTTTGAAACGTTCGGTGCGGACCTTGCGTTTGTTGCGGATGCCGACGAGTTTGTAACGACTGTGGACGGGTGTTCGCCGCGGGACATCCTGGAGCAATTCGATGCGGCAATCGAATATCGGGCACTTTGGCGCACGTATGTGTGCGACGCAAAACTCACGCAAAACAACAAATTTTTGCCCGATTACTTTTCGTCCTACCGGAATCCTTTGCTAGAGAGATTTGGGAAAGTATTTATATCACGTACGTTGTTTGAAGAATACCAGTGCCGCCTGACGGATGGGAATCATTCGCTCGCTTATGCGAATCCGCAAAAAACACCGTCGGTGAAATACCGCGACGACGTTTCGATTGCCCATTATCCGATCCGGAGCGTAAATCAACTCGCCATAAAGATAGTCAATGGGTGGTTTTCCTATCTGGCATCGCCGAATCATGCGGAGGGGCGCGGGTTTCATTGGGAAAAGATCTATCGGCATATAAAGACGCTTGGTGTATTGGATGATCATATTGCCACTGACGAATCCCTTCGCTATGCGTTGCAGGACGGGATCGTTCTAGAAGGAAATCTACCGCAGACGATGACGGGTCCGTTACGGACGGAATTTTTGGAAGAGCCTATTCGGCTGAGCTATACCGATTACAACCTGATGGAAGAGAACAGTTTCAGTCGCATATTGGAAAACACGGAAGAGTTGATTCAGTTTCTTGTGAAGAAGCAAAAGCAAGCTAACTGTTTGGCTGAAGAAGTGGAAACCGAGATTACTCAGCTTAAGAAAACACTGTCTTGGAGAATTACAAAACCGTTACGAATAGTCGGCATTTTACTGCGAAAAAGTGTTGGGCGCTTGCAATGAAATTCTAATTCTTTGGCTTCGTTTTATCTTGAAAACGTACTTTCGGTTCTGATTACGCCATAATTTGTTTTTACGCAAGCCCGGTTGCCATATACGTTTGATACCGAGCGCGACTAAAGCAGGGGCAAGCGTGCCAAAGAGGGCATAAATAAACCAACATTCCTTTGAGGAAGCAGACACAAACGTGCCATAAACCAGCCGATCCGTTTCACCGATGATGGCGGTATATATCAAATCTATTAATTTCGTCGTTAAAAAATGGCAAGCCATTATTTCAAATGAATACGTTCCCATCAACTGAAAATAACGACGAATAAAATGTGTTATTTTTATGAGCTTGGCAAGATATAGACATACATAGATACCGCAGAAGGTTATGATAAAGAAACGGAGTGGACCTATGATTTCTTCATTACTTAAGGCGTCAACCAGTTCGTTCAGTCCCTTCGCCATCTCGCTGACCTGGCTTCTGGAGAGGTTTTCGATCCCAAGACTTTGCGCCAGCTTCTCCATCTTTCGTGTGGAAACGCCCTGTATGAACGCCTTTTGGACGACCTGGATCAGCGCCACCTCGCTTCGCTTTCGTTCCGCCACAAAAAATAGAATGTATCCGCCGTTTCGCAACTTCGGTACCATCAGATACATCGTTCCCATGCGCGTATCCAGCCGCCGCGCCCGGTAGCCGGTTCGATTGGCACTGCGCTCATTCTTTTCGGCGCTGATTGTTTCCGTCACTTCGGCTTCCATGAGCTGTTTACACAGCCATTCCAGCATGCTAAGCATCGGATCAGGTTGCGCCATGCATTACAGTAACAATTCCGTCAGGTTTGTGTTACCATCTTTTCGAGCCATCGTGGGTTCTCCTTTGCTGAATGTCTTCACACCATTCATTTTATCGGAGTCCTGATGGCCTTCCTATGCCTTCGTCCTTTTTGCGAACTCTATTGTACGTTATCCCTGTTTTCAGGGGCTAGATCAGAAAACCTCCGTTGTTTATTTATCTAGCAACAGAGGTTTACACATTTTCGGATGCACTTTCACGTCAACAGATATTTTGATTGTGAACGTTACTTTTTCTTGAACACGATCAGTTTGCTGATCACATAATTCAATATAATAAC
>DATMYT010000071.1:0-4477 GCA_035560855.1 Negativicutes bacterium
ATTGATGCCAATATGTTTCAACACAACATCTATTTGGAGAAATTTTCAGCTGACAAAGGACTGCAACTTAAGCAGTTAATCAAAATTCCGACCGCCGGCATGGGGCTTTATTCTCGCAAAATCAAGGCAAAAAACGCCGATGAATTGAAAGCGGCCATCAAACCCGGAGATGAAATCACCCTGCCGAATGATCCGACGAATATTGCTCGCGCGCTCCGCTTTTTGGCAAAGGATAATATCATTACGCTAAAGTCCTCGATTGATGTTGCGAAAGCTTCGGAAAAAGATATTGACAAAAACCCCTATAGCCTCAAGGTTTCTCCCGTTGAAGCCGCTCAATTGCCTCGTACTTTAGATAGCGTTACTCTCTCTGTCGTACCAGGAAATTACGCGATTGCCGCCGGTATTTCGCTGTCTTCCGCCATAATTTTGGAAACATTGACGGAAGACTTGAAAAACATTATTGCAGTTCGGACAGAAAACGTAGACAAACAATTCGCCAAAGATATTAAGGAAGTTGTTGAATCAGAGGATTTTAAAAATGTCATAGAAGATCCAAAACGCATATTTAATAGCTTCCAGAAGCCTGATTGGTATAAAACCAAGTGGAAGATTCAATAGTTAACCGAAAAAGAGGTGGGCGGAATGATCAATTTACAACACATAACGGTAACTTTTGCTGATTCATTACACCCTGTCTCTGCAGTTACAGACGTTTCTTTGAAGATCGAAACCGGGGAAATCTTTGGTATTGTGGGTACCAGCGGAGCAGGGAAAAGTACCCTGCTCCGCACCATCAATCTGCTGCAGCGACCGACCGGTGGACATGTTCTTATCGAAGGAACCGATATTACCGACTACGACGGAGAAAATCTGCGAAAATTGCGTTTGCAGATGGGGATGATTTTTCAGCATTTTAATCTGATTCATACTAAGACTGTGTTTGATAATGTGGCGTTTACACTCAAAGCAGCCGGAGTTGGCAAAACGGAAATTCAGGAACGGGTTCCGCCGTTGTTGGAATTAGTGGGACTTGCCGATAAGACAGGAGCTTATCCTGGGCAGTTAAGTGGTGGACAAAAACAGCGTGTCGGGATTGCCCGGGCGCTGGCGAATAATCCAAAGATATTGCTGTGCGACGAACCCACTTCCGCTCTTGATTCAGACACCACCAATTCCATTCTCGAGTTACTCAAAGACATTAATCGTAAGACGGGTATAACCATGGTTCTTATTACCCACGAAATGGCAGTTGTGAAGAAAATATGTGACCGGGTGGCGGTCATGAGCCAAGCCGTTGCTGTAGAAGTGGATACGGTTTTTAATATCTTTGCCAACCCCAAAGCCGATTTTACCAAGCAGCTAATTCAGCACTCCAACAATTTCAGTTTACCGGAGCGATTGCTGGCCGATATCAAAGGGAAGATTCTACGAATTCTATACCGGGGCGGAGGTGCGGAAGAACCCGTGATTTCGGATACGGCGCAAAAATATTCGGTAGCTGTCAATATTCTTCATGGTCAAATCGAATATATCAGCGACTTACCGCTGGGAGTTCTATTGGTAAATATCAATGGAGCGCCTGCAATTGTGGAGGAAGCGATAAGTTATATCAAATCCCGCGTGGAAAGTGTCGAGGTGTTATATGGATAACGCGTATGTACTGGAACTCATCGCCGACTTAAGCAAAGCGTTTGGCGAAACATTTTACATGATCGCCATATCGTTGACATTATCCTTGCTTTTCGGGGTTCCTTTGGGTCTGCTGTTATATGTGACGGACAAAGGGCTTTTTGCTGAAAATCGCTTTGTTAATGCGTTCAGTGGGTTGGCGATCAATGTTACCCGGTCGACTCCGTTTGTTATTCTATTGGTATTGGTGCTGCCACTCACCCAACGGTTGATCGGCACTACCATCGGGCCGATTGCCGCTTCGGTGCCACTATCCATTGCTGCTATTGCTTTTTATGCCCGATTGGTGCAAAGCTCCCTCCTGGAAGTGGATAAGGGAGTCATTGAAGCCGCCGTCTCAATGGGGGCTTCACCACGGATGATTATTGTTGATGTGCTGCTATCGGAAGGACTCCCCGGTCTCTTGCGGGGGCTCACGATTACTGCCGTCAGCTTGATTGGTTATTCAGCCATGGCTGGCATCGTCGGTGGCGGCGGAGTTGGAGACTTGGCGATTCGCTTTGGCTACTATCGTTATCAGACGGACGTAATGGTGATTACCGTAGCGGTGCTGGTGATTTTGGTGCAGGCAGTGCAAACCTTTGGCGATTTGTTTGCCAAGAAATTTGACCGGTTGTAATTCGGGTTGGGCAAAAGTGATTGACAAGACCGGCCACAGCCACTACAATATAATCCATATTGACTGACTGGAACACCAGAGGTGAATGGCTTAATGCTGTTCGCCTCTTTTTTTTGTTTCTTGCAGTCCACAAAAGGGTAGGGGGATATTTATGAAAAAGTTAGTTGCTCTATTTTTGGTTTTGATTGTTGCCATAGGCATCAGTGGGTGCGGCGCCGCCAGCAGTCCGAAAAATGAAGAAAAAGTCATTAAAGTAGGCGTTACTTCCGGTCCGCATGCGGAAATCCTGGAACAAGTGAAAAAAGTGGCTGAACGGGATGGGTTGAAAATTCAAATTATAGAATTCAATGACTATGTGCAACCTAACGCGACGCTTGATCAGGGCGAAATTGATGCCAACGCTTATCAGCATCAACCGTTTCTCAACAATCATCTAAAGGACCGGGGATACAAGTTGGTCTCGATTGCCAAAACGGTCATTCTGCCCATGGGCATTTATTCAAGCAAAATAAAGAAGCTAAGTGAGCTTAAAGATGGTGCTACTATTGCCATACCAAATGACCCGTCCAATGCAGGCAGAGCGCTGTTGCTTTTGGAGAAAAACGGCTTGATAAAACTAAAGCCAGGTGTTGGGGCTGCCGCAACAGTTCTGGATGTTGTGGATAATCCCAAGAAATTCAAGCTAAAGGAATTGGAGGCCGCGTTGATTCCCAGAGCCATAACAGATGTGGATATTGCCGCCATTAACACAAGCTACGCGATTAAGGCCGGGCTGGTACCTACCCGCGATGGACTGGCTCTTGAGGATTCCAGTTCACCGTACACTAATATCTTGGTCGTTCGGGAAAAAGACAAAGATAATCCTGTGTTTCAGAAGTTGATTAAAGCGTATCATTCCGAGGATGTCAAAAAATATTTATCCAGTCATTTTGATGGGTCTATTTTGCCAACTTGGTAATCCAGCATTTTTTGCCGGCGGGCATAAGTTTAAAGTAATGGGATACGAAACTCGAAATAAGAAAAGCCTTGATTGAAGACTGATATTATCAGTTTACTCAACCAAGGACTTTTCTATGCTTTGTTTAATCTGGATTAGGGGGACACATATTCGAAAGGAGGGGCAGCATGAAAAGGATTTGGGTAGACAGAGAGAAGTGCATGGGCTGTAGATCCTGTGAAATGCAATGTGGAATAGAACGTGACTCCGTGAGCAAAACGCTGCTTGGCGCTGTAGGCGAAACACCCCTGCCGATAGCACGGGTGGAAGTGGTTGGCAGTTTAGGCGGAAGCTTTCCCATCCAGTGCCGGCATTGCCAAGACGCGACTTGCATCAAGGCTTGTCCGTCCGGCGCTCTGCAGCGAGATGCAAAAAATGACGTTGTATTCATAGATCAGGCGAAATGTCGGGGTTGCTGGATGTGTGTAATGTCTTGTCCGTTCGGGGCGATTACTCCGTCAGACACCTATAAAGTAGCAGTAAAATGCGATGCCTGCCTGCATATGGAAGAACCGGCTTGCGTCAATGCATGCCCCACGGGTGCGCTTATTTATGTTGAAGTTGATGATTGTGAAAAAATTCTACTGGAAAAGCGGGGCCGCTTGGCTTTGTTTGCCCGTCAAAGTCCGGGCGCAAATGAAGTCAGCCTGGAATTCATAGGAAAGGATGAAAAGCTGTGAAAGAAGTCCACAAAAAATCAATCGATCCAGCGGTGAACCAAATCTTGCTGACTGCCTATCGTCAACAGACACCTCTCGTTTGGACCCGAGCCGAAGCGATGCAGCCGCAATGCAGCTT
Organism: Negativicutes bacterium; assembly: GCA_035560855.1. Lineage (GTDB taxonomy): Bacteria > Bacillota > Negativicutes > UBA1444 > UBA1444 > UBA1444. The sequence continues at coordinate 4,107 of DATMYT010000071.1, forward strand.
TGGTCGGTTGGCGATCTGTTGTGGTGACTGTCAGGAAGGACCTTGTCGGGTCAATCCTTTTTCGGATGTGGCGCAGCAAAGCATTTGCGGGCGCGACAAGCAAGAACTGGCGATGGGTCATTTGTTGCGGAAAGCAACGGATGGCGCGTTGGCTCTGGGAAAATTGGCTGCCGAATCCGGACATGCACTCGGAGAAGCATGGGGTCAACAGTTGTTGGTTGTTGATGATGAGATGCTGGTTTTCGAATCTGCCTCAGAACGCCTGCAGATAATCGGGCGGTGTACGAACAAGGCACTGGAGAGCCTGCGTCAATATCAGGAAGAGGTCAGTGGCGTTAGGCAACCGTCAGCTATTGGAGTCAATATCGGAG
>DATMYT010000072.1:0-9826 GCA_035560855.1 Negativicutes bacterium
TTGTCAGCGAATTCGTTAGTAAAAGCAATAACTTCTATTTCGCGTATTGTCATAAAAAACGAGACTACAATCGTTGCGACGTTGGCCTAACTAAGCTGGGACGTTGCCCAGACATAATTGCAAATTAGTTGCAAGAGGGAGTTTCATTATGACAGATGACAGACCGGTAGTTCTTGTTGTTGATGATGTTCCTGACAATCTGGTTCTGGCTAATGCCCTGCTAAAGAAACACTATAAAGTTACCATTGCAGCTAATGGTGAAAAGGCTCTGGCGATTGCTCAGGCCGAGCCTCCTGACCTCATATTGCTTGATGTGATGATGCCGGTCATGGATGGTTATGAAACCTGTGCCCGATTAAAAGATGATCCTTTACTGAAGCAGATTCCTATCATATTTCTTACTGCTATGGCTGATTCCGAGGATGAAGAAAAAGGCTTTGCACTAGGCGCTGTCGATTATATCACCAAACCCCTCAACGCCTCTTTATTACTGGCTCGCGTCAAGACTCACCTGGCGCTGAAGAAAGCCCAGGACTGTTTGAAAGACCGTAATACATATCTGGAATCCGAAATTGCCAAGCGGATTAAGGAAGTTACCATGCTGCAGGAAGTTGCCATAACTGCTATGGCTTCACTGGCGGAAACACGTGATCGAGAAACAGGCGCACACATCCAGCGCACAGTGCATTACGTCAGGGAACTTGCCCTGTACCTACGGGATAAATCCATCTATGAAGGCATTCTTACATTAGAAAATATATACTTGATGACCAAATCAGCGCCATTGCACGACATTGGCAAGATGGGCATTCCCGACATGATTCTGTGGAAACCGGGCAAACTTACCTCCGAGGAATTTGCAGTGATTAAACAGCATCCCGCTATTGGCAAGCGCGCCATCGACGGTGCTGAAAAGCTGCTTGGCACCTCAGAATCCTTTTTGCGGTTTGCCAAAGAAATGGCTTATTCCCATCATGAGCGCTGGGACGGCGCAGGTTACCCTGAAGGGCTGGCCGGCGAAACCATTCCTGTCTCCGCGCGCCTAATGGCGCTAGCCGATGTCTATGATGCAATTATTACCCGGCGGGTCTATAAAGATCCGATTCCGCATGATGAAGCAGTAGTCATAATCAGCGCGGAATCAGGCAAACACTTTGACCCTGTGGTTGTTAATGCTTTCATCGAGTTGGCAGACCACTTCAAGGTTATTTCCGAAACATTCCAAGATGCGTTTCCTGTCAAATGATTCACTGCGTCATTCTTAATTGCATTTCAAGCATTGAAACAATCAAAGTTTCGCACATAGCAAAAGGCGCTCCGTTTTTTTTCGAAGCGCCTTTTGCTATTTTTTATTTGCATTAATTAACGCGCGCCCGCAACCCTTACTCTCATTCCGGATACTTGGCAATAAACCAGTTCTTCATCACTTGAGTCAGGAGAACATAGCAAACCAACATAATTGCAAGCAGCAGCCAGTACAACCCTGGAAGCGGAACGAACCCCAGCATGTCGGCAAGTGGTGAAACCGTCAGCCATGCGCCAAATGCAACAATGACCAGTGATCCGATAATCATGGGCCGACTGGCCCGACTCTGGATGAAGGGGATTTTATTGGTACGAATGACGTGAATGATCAGTGTCTGGGTAAAGAGCGACTCCACAAACCAACCGGTGTGAAACAACGCTGGATTGTTCCAGCAATCGAATACATACAACATGATAAAAAAAGTGGCATAATCGAAAATCGAACTAATCGGCCCAATGAAAAAGATAAATCGCTGGAGATTGCCGATTTCCCACTTTCGCGGCTTGATCAGCCACTCAGCATCCACTTCATCCGTGGGAATAGGCACCTGTGAGAAGTCGTACAGCAAGTTATTCGTCAACACCTGCACCGGCAGCATCGGCAAGAAGGGCAAAAATGCGCTAGCACCCACAACACTGAACATGTTCCCAAAGTTGGAACTGGCAGCCATCTTAATATACTTAAGGATATTGCCGAAGACTTTCCGGCCTTCCCGTACTCCTTGTTCAAGCACAAGTAAATTATTTTCCATTAGTATAATATCGGACGACTCTTTGGCGATATCCACCGCACTGTTTACCGAAATACCAACATCAGCAGCCTTTAGCGCCGGTGCATCGTTAATTCCGTCACCCATAAATCCCACCACATTGCCATTTTTCTGCAATGTGCGTACGATGCGTTCCTTCTGCACCGGAGCCAGTTTTGCAAATATACGGGTCACGCCAACAGCTTCAGATAATTGCGCATCGTTCATCGCCTCGATTTGTGAACCGAGCAGAATATGCTCAACCGGCATTCCCACTTTGCCGCAGATGTACGTTGTAACGACATCATTATCTCCAGTAAGGATTTTGACCTCCACTTTCAGATCACGGAGTCGCTTCAAAGCCTCCATCGCGCTTTCCTTGGGCGGATCGAGGAAAGCCAGGTAACCGAGCAACGTCAAGTCTTTCTCGTCACCCACCTCATAGTGGGGTTCGTCGCTATCCCCTGCAGGCATAATTTTGTATGCAACTGCCACGACACGGAACCCATTTGCGTTCAAGTCCTGTACAAGCTGTTTACGTCTCGCATCATAATCGGGCTTAATCTCCACTGGCTTGCCGTCAATTTCAACGGTCGGCGAAAGACTTGTGATCTCTTCCACCGCCCCCTTACAGATGAGGATATGCTGGTTTTGTTTGTCCTCAAGAATCACCGACATACGGCGGCGCTTAAAATCAAACGGGATTTCGTCAATCTTGCGAAAATCCGTTTTGACCTTAAGGTCCTCTTCAAGGTGACCATAGTCAAGAATGGCTTCGTCCATCAAATTTTTCAGTCCGGTGTGGTAGTAACTGTTCATGTACCCGTATTGCAGAACCCGTTCGCTCTCCTGACCGTTTACATCCATGTGCTTTTCCAGGACAATCCGACCCTCGGTGATGGTGCCGGTCTTGTCTGTACACAGTACATCCATGGCCCCTATGTTTTGGATGGAGTTCAGTCGCTTAACAATAACTTTCTTTTCAGCCATCGCAAGAGCGCCCTTGGACAGATTGACGGTCACAATCATCGGCAACATCTCCGGAGTTAGCCCGACGGCAACAGCCACAGCGAATAGAAAAGCCTCCACCCAATCCTGTTTACTTAGCCCATTGATTAAAAACACTGCTGGAACCATCACGCCAATAAATCGGATCATCAGCCAAGTAAATTTATTGACCCCCAGATCAAAGCTGGTGAGTTCACGTTCTCCGACAATTCTGGCAGCCAGCGCGCCAAAATACGTCTGGTCGCCGGTATGGATCACGACAGCTGTTGCAGAACCGCTCTCCACATTGGACCCGAGAAAACAAATATTGGGTAAATCAAGTGGATTTTCAACCTCTGCCGGAGATGCGGCGGCGACTTTTTCCACCGGCAGCGATTCTCCCGTGAGAGCTGACTGATTGAGAAACAAATCCTTGGCGGAAAGCACCCGTATATCGCCTGGCACCATGTCCCCCGCCGCCAACCGAATGATATCCCCTGGCACTAGGTTATGGAGAGGAACCTCTATATCCTTGCCATCTCTCACCACCGTAGACTTTGTACTGACCATGGCCTTAAGTTTCTCAGCGGCGTTATCAGCACGCATCTCCTGATAAAACCGCAGCACTACCCCCAGCAGCACCATCACCATAATAACAATGGTCGCCCGTAGATCGCCGGTGGCATAGGAAACTACGCCCAACAAAGTCAACAAGATGACTAGCGGATTTTTGACGTTATCAAGTAGGCGTACAAGAACGGGCTTTTGTTTTTCGCGCGCAATCTCGTTTGGCCCGTATTGTTTCAAGCGCTTCTCAGCGTCTGCACTGCCAAGGCCATTGGGACCAGCGTTAAGCGTACTCAAAACCTTGTCAGGTTCTATGCGGGAATTTTGCACGAGTTCTTCAGAAAACTGCACTTCGTTCGCTTGAAGACGAGTAGCCATCTTTCACCTCATTGGCGCGCAGAAAACCGTTTACGCGCACACTTCTTCATTAGGCCGAAAGAGAAGGACTTTTGCCAACTTTAGGGAAATAAGCATCATAAGACTCCACCCAAATACAAAAAATGCAGAGGAGCTCATTCTTATGAATTTTGATATCAGCCAAATCCTGTGGTTGCTGTTTATCGTGTTTACAGTGTGGCCCATGATGAAGATGAAAATGTTGGAGCGTTCCCGATATTCTATTTTGCGGGAATTTGAAAAAGGGCGCGGCTCCCGGCTGATCACAATGATCCATCGCCAAGAATCCGTCATGATCATCGGGTTGCCAATTAGTCGATATATCAATATCGAAGATTCTGAACAGGTATTGCGTGCAATCAGGATGACGCCTGATGATATGCCAATCGACTTGGTTCTTCATACTCCGGGCGGATTGGTGTTGGCGGCGGAGCAAATTTCACTTGCACTACTGCGTCATCCTGCAAAAGTAACAGTATTTGTGCCTCATTATGCGATGAGCGGAGGCACGATGATTGCACTGGCAGCTGATGAAATCAATATGGACTGTAATGCAGTCCTAGGTCCAGTCGATCCCCAGTTGGGCCAGTATCCTGCGGTTTCGATTCTGAAAGCCGTGAGTCGAAAAAGAATTGACCGGGTCGATGATAATACGCTCATTATGGCAGACATGGCGGAAAAAGCAATCAGGCAGGTGGAAGACTTCATTACCGACCTGCTCGTAGATAAGCGCACGCCCGAGAAAGCCCGCGAGCTTGCCCACACGCTAAGTGAAGGAAGATGGACGCACGATTATCCGATTACCTGCGATAAGCTAAAAGAGATGGGCCTGCCTGTAAACGTGGACTTCCCGCCAGAAATTTACAGTCTCATGGATCTTTATCCCCAGCCGCCGCAAGGGCGTCCCTCTGTTCAATATATACCCATCCCTTATGGAAAAGAAACTTTTAAGAAGCCGTTATAATTCGACATCCCCTACAGAAAATATCGCACTCCGGCTTCGAAAATCCGTTGGTCTTTATCTCCGGGAACATTGACTGCGACGTACCGGCCAATGCGTTCCGAATGTCCCATTTTGCCAAAAATCCGCCCATCCGGGCTGGTGAGTCCTTCGATTGCCCAGTCAGAGCCATTGGGGTTGGCTGCAATATCCATCGACGGATTTCCGTCAACATTCACATACTGAGTTGCAATCTGTCCGTTGGCCGCCAACCGTTCCAGATGTTCACGGCTGGCGACCAATCGGCCTTCACCGTGTGAGACGGCAATGGTGTGTACTGCTCCCGGCTGAACCATACTGAGCCATGGAGACAGTCCTGATGTTACTCTGGTTTCCACCATTCGCGACATATGGCGGCCAACCCAGTTGAACGTCAGTGTGGGACTGTCAGGCGACAGAGGACGAATCTCGCCGTATGGCAGAAGCCCTAGCTTGATCAGCGCCTGGAAACCGTTGCATACGCCAAGAATTAACCCATCCCGTTCCTTCAGGAGTCGGGTAACCGCATCGCTCAGGCGCGGGCTGTGGAAAAGAGCCGCGATGAATTTGCCGGAACCGTCCGGTTCATCACCGGCGCTGAACCCTCCCGGTAGCATAAGGATCTGCGACTGGTCAATTGCCTTTACCATCGCCGCAACAGATTCTTCTATGTCGTGAGCGGACAGATTGCGGACGATAAGAACCTCCGGCATGCCGCCTGCTTCCGCAAAGGCTCGGGCGGAATCATATTCACAGTTTGTTCCGGGAAATACGGGAATGATAATTCTTGGCCGTGCCATTAGCGTCTTCGCCTTGCTTATAGTAGCCGGTCCTTTGAACGGTTTGAACGAGGCCATCTCATTTCCCTGTTTTGACGCAGTGGGAAACACTTTTTCCAGCGGCGTTTCCCATGCCCTCTGCGCATCCTTCAGAGAAATTGCAGCTCCCATAACGGAGATAGCCGGTTCCTCTCGGGTAACTCCCAATACAACATACTCCAGACCTGCCAGGGCGACCTCTGGATTCTCGCCAGACGCCAGCTCCATCACAATCGATCCATGGTCCGGACGGAACAACTGCTCTCGTGAAATCTCCGAGGCAAAGTCAAACCCGATCCGGTTGCCAAAAGCCATAGTGCTGATGGCTGCGGCGACACCGCCGAGACGAACCGTTTTTGCGGAAATAATCCGTTTTTCCGCAATCATTGCAGCAATCCGGCTAAAAGTTTTGTTCGCTGCAACAAAGTCCGGCATACCGGACGAATCCTGCTTCAAGGGAACCAGTAGCACCGTATTCCCTGGATTTTTAAATTCCGGTGAAATGACGGCGCCGGCATCAGCGGGAGCCACGGCAAATGAAACCAGCGTCGGCGGCACGGTCAACTCATTGAAAGAGCCGGACATGCTGTCTTTACCGCCGATCGCAGCGACTCCAAGCTGCATCTGCGCCCAAAGGGCACCCAGCAACGCGCTGAACGGTTTTCCCCAGCGAACTGCGTCGCTGCCGAGTTTCTCGAAATATTCCTGCAGGGTCAGCCTAATTCGGGATGGATCGCCACCCATAGCCACAATTTTCGCTACTGACTCCGTCACTGCATATACAGCGCCATGAAAAGGACTCCACTGTGCAAGATAGGGATTGTATCCATACGCCATCAACGTTGCCGTATCGGTTTCACCAATCAGCACAGGAATTTTCGCAGCCATTCCCTCTGCCGGAGTAGCCTGGAATCGGCCGCCAAATGGCATAAGAATTGTGGCTGCACCGATCGTGCTGTCAAATCGTTCAATCAGTCCGCGTTGACTACACACATTGAGATCGGAAAGGTTCTGCAACCACTCGGTGGCGATATCACCGACGGGAACCGGTCGATCAAAATAATATTCCGTTTCCGCCGGTGCGGTTACCGCAACGGCAGCATGTTGCCGTACTCCATTGGTGTCAAGAAAATCACGGCTGATATTCACAATTGATTCCCCGCGCCAATTCAGACGCAATCGCCGCGTTGCTGAAACTTGCGCCACAAGCGTGGCTTCGAGATTTTCTTTCGCGGCCAACTCAATAAATCGTTGCGCATCAGAGGACGCCACTACGACCGCCATCCGTTCCTGCGATTCAGAAATCGCCAGTTCAGTACCGTCCAGTCCTTCGTATTTTTTGGGGACCGCATCCAGATTAATGTCCAAGCCGTCCGCCAACTCGCCGATAGCCACGGACACACCGCCAGCGCCAAAATCATTACATTTTTTTATTAAACGGCTGGCTTCCTGATTGCGGAACAAGCGCTGAATTTTTCGTTCGGTGGGGGCGTTACCCTTCTGAACTTCTGCGCCGCAGGATGCCAGCGATTCTTCCGTATGCACTTTTGATGACCCCGTGGCCCCTCCGCATCCGTCCCGACCGGTTCGACCGCCAACGAGGATGACAGCATCTCCCGGCTCAGGGCTCTTGCGCAGAACATTGGCACGGGGAGCGGCGGCGATCACCGCGCCAATTTCCATGCGTTTTGCCACATAGCCTGGATGATATACCTCGGCCACCTGTCCCGTCGCCAAGCCGATCTGATTGCCATACGAACTATATCCGGACGCAGCGCCGGTCGTGATTTTTCTCTGCGGCAATTTCCCCGGCAACGTATCTTCCAGCCGCTGACGTGGGTCCGCGCTGCCGGTCACCCGCATCGCCTGATACACATAGGCCCGACCAGACAAAGGATCTCGAATGGCTCCGCCCAGACAAGTCGCCGCACCGCCAAATGGCTCGATTTCAGTTGGATGGTTGTGAGTTTCGTTTTTGAACATCACCAACCATTCTTCCGGACGACCGTCAATACTGGCAGTAACGACTATACTGCACGCATTATTTTCTTCCGATTCTTCAAGATCATTCAACCGTCCAGCTTTTCTCAGTCCCTTCATACCGATGGTCGCAATATCCATGAGACACATTTCCCGCGGCTCTTCACCATAAAGCTTCAGGCGGGATGCTTGATAAGACTCATATGCAGCAGTGATGGGCGCTGCAAACCGGCCTTTTTCAATTTCAACCTGATCTACTGCAGTCAAAAAAGTTGTGTGCCGACAATGATCAGACCAATAGGTGTCGATCACTCTGATTTCGGTAACTGTAGGTTCACGCTTTTCCGTGTCTCGAAAATACGCTTGGCAAAACTCCAAATCGGCCTCGCTCATCGCCAAACCCATTTCGGCTATCAGTTTTTCGCGGCCGGTCTTCTCCAAAGCGCCAAACCCCGTAAGCACCGCCACATCAGGTGGAACAGGGGCATTCATTTCCAACGTTTCAGGTTTAACAAGCGAAGCCTCTCTTGCTTCCACTGGATTGATACAGTAAGCTTTCACAGCCTTAAGCTGAAGCTCGGAGATCTCGCCATATAAAGCAATCACCTTCGCAGATGCGACCTGCGGGCGATCCTTTTGCGTAACTACCTGCAGACATTGCGCGGCCCAATCAGCCCTTTGGTCATATTGTCCCGGAAGGTATTCCATGGCGAAAACCTTAGCATCCGGTTCCAAATCAATGTTTTCATCAAAAACCTGATCGGCGGGCGGCTCTGCAAAGACAGTATCTCTTGCCAGCTCATATTCCTTTTCGTCTAGACCCGACACATCATACCGGGTAATCAGACGAAGTCGCCCAAGGCCCATGAGTCCAACATTCTCCTTCAAGTCCTGCTGGAGGGCTTGGGCTTCCACATCAAACCCCGGTTTTTTTTCTACATAAATCCGTTTCACCTGTGACATGAGATACCACCTTTCGGTTTGATAATTACCAACAAATTAAACATCTGCGTAAATGTAATGCCGAAAAGCAAAACACTCCTACAGCGCTATGCAATATAAAAAAGTAGCTGTATCATTACAACTACGAGCTTCCCCATAAGTATACCAGTGCTTGGCACTTTCAAACAGCCCCGTGCCATACAAGAAGATTTGTTAAACCTATTATACTGACCTACCGCAAAAAACTCTACTCCCATTAGCAGGAGTGCTACATTTCCCAGTCACATTCGCTTGCGCCAGAATATTACAAACAGGAGATCTTTATCATGAGCAACAGCGTTCAGATCCAACTATTAGAGCAATCCCCACATGAATACGAGCTTATTGAGCATCCTTATCCAATTAAAACGGCCCTTCAAGGAGCAGAGTATTTCAAAATCGAAGTTGGTCAAACTGCTCCCACGCTGATCATCAAAGCAGATAATAAATTTCACGCGTTAATTTTTTCCGGTAGCCGCAAGCAGTTGGACCTCCAAGAGGTTGCCTCTGTTCTTGGCTGTGACAAGGTTAAACTGGCAAGTAAAACAGAAGTGTGGGAAATAACCGGGTTCCCTGTCGGAAACATCCCCATGGTCGGACTTTCATTACCCTGCGTTTTCGACAAAAAACTATTTACCTATCCCTTTGTTTTTGGTGGAACAGGCGATCCGAACATAACCCTGAAAATTTCGCCGTCAGCGCTTCAACAATTAAATAATGTTGTTGCTTATATTGACTAGTTGACCGACCTTGCTATTCCCGTTACAAAGGCTCTGCCGATAAAAATCCGCAGAGCCTTGATTTTTCTATGGTTAGAACGTGGTTTCACTATTTTTTGAGGCTAGCAATAAATTCCTTGTATTCGGTGTCCGCCTTTTCCTTAGCATACCCATATCTAATCTGCAGAACACCCAACAACTTTTCCGACTCGCCGGAAATCTCTGTGATATCATCGTCAGTTAGTTTTCCCCACCGCGCTTTGACTGCGCCCCGCATCTCGTGCCATTTCCCTTTTAGAATGTCTTCATTCATGATTGTCACTCCTTTTTCCCATCTATTAATTC
>DATMYT010000073.1:0-2526 GCA_035560855.1 Negativicutes bacterium
GCACTGTCTGGGGTACGCCCTGTCTGGCCGATGTTGACGAGTTTCCCTATATCCCCTATGTATCGGTGACCAACGCAAGCGGTGAGATCCTATTGGCGGCCCTTGCCAGCGGCAAAACGCGGATTTCCCTTGATATCGAAATGGATAATTCCATTAAAAAAAGCTCAATGCCCCTTGCCACCATCCGCGGGAAAAGCAAAAAATTCGTGCTTGTTTCCGCGCACTATGATTCCTGGTACGAAGGGATAACCGACAATGCCGTTGGCGATTCGATATTGATCGAATTTGCCCGCGTTTTCCAGCAGCTTAAGGGGAATCTCAACAGGAGTATCGTTTTCGGCTGGTGGTCAGGCCATTCCGATGGCCGATTCGCCGGTTCCGCATGGTATTGCGACAATTTTTGGGAGGAGCTTTCCAGGGACTGCGTGGCTCACATCAATATCGACCTCGCGGGCTGCAAAAACGCCGATCAGGTGAGAGCGCGCACAACGTTGATGGAAGGATACGATTTTACCGCCGACCTTATCGCCAAATACACGGGCCGGCCCGCAAAGCCATTTATTCCTATGATTCGCGGGGCAGATCAGTCTTTTTGGGGCGTCGGAATCCCCATCACGATAATGTTGAAGTATGAACCGCTACCGGAAAACTGCGACTTTCTTTGCCCCAGCGGCGGCGCCTGGTGGCATACCGACCAGGATACATTCGACAAGATGGATCCTGACATAACCTTGCGCGATGCGTTCATGAACGCGGAAATGCTGTGCAACATCCTGGAATGCCACCATCTTCCCGTGGACATTCCCGGATTCATTGCTTCAATGCGAGGCACGTTGAGAAAACTAGAGGAAGATATGGATGACCGGCTGATGTTCGAGCCAGTGTTCAGGAGGTTGGCGCAGCTTGATGGGAAGCTTGATTCGCTCTTCTCTTCATCATATTTCGAGAAAAGGGAAACAGATTCGATAGTAAAATCCGTCGCGGGAGAGCTTATAAGGTTGACGTACTCATACAGCAGTCGCTACTACCATGATAGGGCGATATTTGCGAAACCATTCCCTTTGCTGCAAAAAGCGATCGAACAAATAAAAAATGGCAGCGGAGAAGATGTGCGCCTTTTTGCCTCGACAGACATTACAAGGCAGCGTAATAGACTCGCGGGCCAGTTAGGCCTGTTGGTCGAAAAAATCGATTATCAGCTCCTTCAATGGAAACTCAGCGCAAAAACCGATACCGCCGCGAATGTGAGGGAGTGACAGAGATGTACAGGTACATCATACGACGATTGCTGATGTTGATACCGGTTTTACTGGGAGCTACCTTTCTCGTGTTTTTTATCATGAATCTCTCGCCGGAAGATCCGGCGATGATCATCTTGGGCGCTGATGCCACGCCGGACGCTGTGGCAAAGGTTCATGCCGAACTTGGGCTGGACAAGCCCTTGCTCATTCGATACGCAAAATTCATCGGGGATTTGCTGCACGGCGATCTCGGGAAGTCCTACGGAAACAATCTGGATGTGATGGGCCAGATCCTAGAAAAACTCCCAAACACGCTGCTGCTCGCGTTTTCGGGCGTGTTGATCGCCGTGATCGTGGGAATCCCGGTCGGAATCCTGTCGGCGAAAAAGCAATACAGCATTTTCGACAATGTCGCCATGGTGGTGACGCTCATTCTCGCGGCCTCGCCGGCATTCTGGTTCGGTCTAGTTTTGGTGATCATATTCTCGCTCAACCTCGGATGGTTTCCATCCGCTGGCATGGGTTCCGGCGTCATTGGCACACTTGTCAGTCTGGTACTGCCGTCCGTGACCCTCTGCGGCAGCACGGCCGCTTTGATCGCGAGGACGACGCGGTCCTCAATGCTGGAAGTGATCCGGCAAGACTATATCGATACCGCCCGGGCAAAAGGAGTCCGGGAGTCCAAGATCACGATCCACCATGAGCTGAAAAACGCGATGATCCCCATTGTCACCGTGGTGGGATTGCAGTTCGGCGTTCTCTTGGGCGGCTCGGTGATGACGGAATCCGTGTTCTCGTGGCCTGGAGTCGGGCGTTTTGTGGTGGACGCGATAAAAAGTAAGAATATTCCCTGTGTTCTCGGTTCTGTCGTGATGCTCTCCATATTGTTCACCTTTGTAAATCTTCTTGTTGATATTCTCTATGCGTTCATAGATCCACGCATTAAAGCCCAGTACAAGCGATAGCGAGGAGTCTGCCCAATGGGACGAGTGAAGCAATCAATTGGCGGTGGGAGAACCCCATGGCAAGAGGCTTGGATACGGTTCAAGCGCAATAAGCTTGCAATGGCCGGGCTCGCCCTCATCGTTTTTCTTATCGTGGTTTCCATTGCCACTATCGTGATCGATCTGGTCGACGGAGGGGCAACGTATTCAAAGTATGTGATAAAGCAAAATTTCCGGAACAAGCTGGCTCCCCCCAGCCTGAAGAATATTTTCGGCTGCTATGAATTCGGTCGCAGCATACTTTTCCGGATGATATGGGGCACGCGATATTCCCTCTTCGT
>DATMYT010000074.1:0-2996 GCA_035560855.1 Negativicutes bacterium
TAATACAGGTATAGAATGAAAGCAGCAGAATAGAGAAATGGACTAGAGGATTAGAGAAGTCCAAATTGCTCTTAGCAAATATTTGCTTAGTGTAATTTGGGCTTTGTATTTTTTCGATTAGCAACTAAGAATGATAGGAGGAAGGAAAATGAAAAAAGTCATCAATGACCCCGAGCAAGTCGTGGAGGAAATGCTGCAAGGAATGATTGCGGCTCATCCGCAATATGTGCGGCGGGTACAAGGCTTCAATGTTTTGGTGCGCGCCAATTCGCCGGTCGCTGGCAAAGTTGCCCTGGTCAGTGGTGGCGGCAGCGGTCATGAGCCTTCCCATGGAGGGTTCGTCGGGCGCGGGATGCTGGACGGCGCGGTAGCTGGAGCGGTGTTTACATCACCAACGCCGGATCAGGTCTATGAAGCTGTAAAGGCAGTGGATGGCGGCAAAGGCGTGCTTTTGGTCATCAAAAACTATACCGGTGATGTCATGAATTTTGAAATGGCTGCCGAACTGGCGTCTGCGGATGGCGTGCAGGTAGATAAAGTAATCGTTAATGATGATGTAGCGGTGGAAAACAGCACTTGGACCGTGGGGCGCAGGGGAATTGCCGGAACAGTGTTTGTACACAAAATTGCCGGCGCCAAAGCGGAAACCGGTGCGGAACTGGCAGAAGTCAAACGGGTAGCCGAAAAGGTGATTGCCAATGTTCGTTCCATGGGGATGGCGCTGGCGCCTTGCACGGTTCCTGCGGCCGGTAAACCGAGTTTTGTTTTAGCTGAAAATGAAATCGAGATCGGCATGGGCATTCATGGGGAACCGGGCACTCACAGGGAAACCATTCGTTCAGCGGATGAGATTGCTACGCATCTGGCCGAAAAGATTTTTGCGGACAATCCCTTGAAGGCAGGCGACTCGGTAGCGCTGATGATTAATGGCCTGGGGGCAACGCCTTTGATGGAACTATATATTGTGGCTCATAAAGTGACTGCCCTTCTGGCGGCCAAACAGGTAAAACTCGTAAAAACCTTTGTCGGCAATTATATGACTTCCCTGGAAATGGCCGGGTTTTCCATTAGCGTTCTGAAACTCGATGAAGAACTGCAAAAGTTGTTGTTGGCGCCTGCTGATACGCCCGCCTTTGTTCAGATGTAGTTGTTGGAATTTTTCTGGAGGGATAACATGAACGAGTGTCTTATCAAAGCCATCCGCGCCGTAGGCGAAGAGATCATCAAGAATAAGGAATGGCTGACCGAACTTGATTCGGCGATTGGGGATGCGGATCACGGCATCAATATGGCGCGTGGGTTCACGGCTGTCGATGCGAAATTAGATTCGCTGCTTGGCGAAAAAGATGCAGCTGCCGTATTGAAAGCGGTCGGTATGACTCTGATTTCTACGGTAGGCGGGGCTTCCGGTCCACTGTACGGCACCGCGTTTTTGCGGGCGGCCGCTGCAGTTCCCGGCAAAACCGCAGTAGGCCGCGACGAGGTGGCGGCAATCCTGGCCGCTGCAATCACTGGCATTAAGGATCGGGGAAAGGCCGTCCAGGGGGAGAAAACAATGCTGGACGCACTCGAACCGGCCTATAAGGCATTCGAATCCGGCGCTGCCGAGGGGAAAACTCTGGCGGGTTGTTTGGCCTTGGCGCGAGACGCCGCCGGGCAAGGGGTGGAATATACCAAAACGATCATAGCGACCAAAGGTCGGGCAAGCTATCTGGGCGAGCGCAGTTTGGGCCACCAGGACCCGGGCGCAACCTCAACGCACATTATTTTGGCGGCGTTAGCTGATTTTTGCCGGAACACGGAGGAGGGCTGAGGCGTGGTTGGGTTGGTGATTGTTTCCCATTCGGCCAAAATCGCAGAGGGAATCCGGGAATTTGCTTTGGAGCTCACCAAGCCGGACCAACGTATCCTCACCGCCGGTGGACTCAGCGACGGGGCTCTCGGGACGGATGCTACGCGAATTTCCGCCGCAATTGAGGCGGCTGACAGTGGGGATGGCGTAGTGGTTTTGGTTGATTTGGGCAGCGGCGTATTGAGCGCCGAAACCGCCTTGGAGTTTCTCGATCCGCAGCAAGCGGCCAGGACCCGGATTGCGGATGCCCCGCTGGTGGAAGGCGCTATTGCCGCCGCCGTCGAAGCATCCGTGGGCGCACCATTGGTGGAGGTTGTACAGGCGGCGGAAGATGCCCGTGAGCTGCATAAGCGCTGAATAGCGCCCTGATACAAAACAACAGACAATGGAGTGGTAAGCATGACTGTGAAACCTGTAGTGAAAATGCTGTACAATCGTCCGGTTATTCCGGCCGTGCGTACACCTGAGGATTATGAGTTTGCCTTGCACCATACGGATGCCCCAAGTATCATTGTGCTTTTTGGCGATATTTTGGCGTTGCCGCATCTGGTAGAACAGGCAAAGCAAACGCATAAGCGCCTGATTGTACATTTGGACTTAATGGATGGGCTTGGCAAGGATGCTTCGGGCGTGAAGTTCTTGGCCCGTAGCGGTGTCGGTGCGATGATTACCACGAAGGCTCATTTGGCGAAGGTGGGTTGGCAGGAAGGAATGCTCGTGATTCAGCGGCTTTTCCTGATGGATTCCGAGGCGCTGCGAATCGGGATGGGACTACTGGCCAAATACAAACCGGATGCCATAGAGGTACTGCCTGGCGTAGTGCCGGCAGCTGTTATTTCTGAACTTGCGCGGGTTACTGGACTGCCGGTGCTGGGTGGAGGGCTCATTACGACGCGGCAGGATGTGGACCAGGCCATTGCCAATGGCCTGTGCGCCGTCAGCACCAGTAAACGCGAGTTATGGTTGCCGCCGCCCCTTCTGCGCGTTGTCGCCAAGTAATCATAACTTCATAAGCAGGGACGAGAGTTTTAGAGAAGTCCAAATTGCATTTGCGCATGTTTAGCGCAGGTGTAATTTGGCTTTTCAACTTTTTTGGAGGTGATGGAAGAAACCGTAGCGATGCAAGAAGACACTGAAATACCGC
>DATMYT010000075.1:0-12066 GCA_035560855.1 Negativicutes bacterium
ATTTTGACCTTTCCGAAGGCGGCCTTTATCTGTGGGGCCGCATGGGTCCCTCTGTTTCGCCTTCCGAACTGCTGCGCCGCTCGGCCGCTTTGGGCATCTCTTTTGTTCCAGGCGATGCGTTTTACGCCCACGGCCTGGCCAGTCACGAAATCCGGCTCTGTTTCGCTACTCATGATGAAGAACGCCTCACCGAAGGCATCCGCCGCCTGGGCCGGGCATTATCGGCGGTTTCCGCAACGGCTTCGACTGCCGCCGAATCGGCG
Source organism: Negativicutes bacterium (assembly GCA_035560855.1). GTDB lineage: Bacteria > Bacillota > Negativicutes > UBA1444 > UBA1444 > UBA1444. The sequence goes on from DATMYT010000075.1 coordinate 264, forward strand.
GGCCGCCCGATCATTTGAACCCTGCAGCGCCAAAAATGACAAAGGACCGCACGAGCAAAAGCTTCGCTCACACGGCCCTTCCCCATAATTCGCGGCGCTTGCCGAAGTCTTAGTCTACTGTATTTTTCAGAACGCCTATTTCCCCGATGCTCAATTCCATTTGGTCACCTTTTTTTAAGAAACGGGGCGGTTTGAATCCAGCGCCCACTCCGGCGGGTGTTCCGGTAGCGATAATATCGCCTGGTTCGAGAGTAAGGCCTGCTGATATAGTGGCAATCAGCTCGGAAATTTTGAAGACAAGATCGCGAGTGTTGCCGTTTTGGCGAATTTCACCATTTACTTTTAATGAAATCGGCAAATTCTCCACATTGGCAACGGCGCTTTTGTGAACCAGATAAGGCCCCATGGGAGCACACGTATCAAGCCCTTTGCCACGGAACCACTGCATGTGGGTTTTCTGCAAATCACGAGCAGTCACGTCATTGATGATTGTGTAGCCGAAGATATGGTCCGCTGCTTGTTCCCGGGAGATATACGTCCCCTTTTTCCCGATAACCACCGCCAGCTCCACTTCATAGTCTAGCTCGTGAGTAACCTGGCTGTGGCTGTTGATCAGCGCATTCGGTCCAATAACGGTCGTCGGCGGTTTGGTGAAAATGACCGGATATTTGGGAACGGCCACATTCACGTCCTGGGTTTTATCAAATTCCATGGCATGCTCCACGTAGTTTTTCCCGATGCAAAAAATATTCTTGCGTGGGCGGGGAATGGGCGCCAACAAGCGAATCTCCGCCAGAGGGATTTGCGGGCAGGCAGCAGTTTGCGCCAAGAGTTTACCGACAGTGTCAACGGCGCTTTGGCCTTGGTCCAGCAGTTCCAGCATCGTATCCGGCAGCGTCGCGGTTTTCAGGCACTGTTTTTCCGCCGCAACCAGTGGAATGATCGAGTTTTTGTCTGGAGTCAGAACGCCGATGGTAACCTTGCCTTCTTTTTCATACGTTGCAAAATACATTTTACTTCCCCCTGTTTTGTTTCAAATTTTAAAGGCAGCCAAAATGCGGCTGTGCGATCGGTTCCCGCGCCGAAGGTCTATATCGTTCCGTATTATATAGATGTTCGGTTCTTTACGCAAAGTTCCTGCCAATTTCCGCCTTGACAATTAGGGGCAATCACTCCATTATGTAAGAACAGGAAAACAAACAATAAGAGGTGCTGCATGAAAATCACTGAAATACCTTCGATGATCTCCCGTGAACTTGGCATTCGTCCGGCGCAGTCAGACGCCACCATCGAGTTGCTTGACGCAGGCAACACCGTCCCCTTCATCGCCCGCTACCGCAAGGAAGTCACCGGCGATCTGGATGAAGAACAAATCCGTTCCATCGAGGAGCGAGTGCAATATCTTCGCAATGTCGCAAAACGGCAGGAAGAAATACTGGCCGTCATTGATTCGCAAGGCAAATTGACGCCCGAGCTGGCGGTAGCGATTGAAGGGGCGCAGAAGCTGCAGGACCTCGAAGACCTTTACCTGCCGTACCGACCGAAAAAAAGAACCCGGGCGCAAATCGCCCGAGAAAAAGGCCTCGAACCCTTGGCGACGAAAATGTTGGCCCAGGCCGATCCGCAGGACGTCGATCGTCTTGCCGTTGTAGCCGAGTTTATCAACGCCGAAGTTGGCGTAGAAGATGCAGAATCCGCTCTGGCAGGCGCACGGGACATTGTGGCCGAAACCATAGCCGAAAGAGCCGACATGCGTACCCTGCTGCGCCGGGAAATCTGGAAAAGCGCCGCTATTTCGACCGGGTTAGCTGTGCCGGAAGCTGAAGCGCCCGATTTCTTGACTTACAAGGAATACCGCGAAGCGGTCAATCACATGCCATCCCATCGAATCCTTGCCGTCAATCGGGGCGAAAACAAAAAAGCGCTCAAGGTTCATTTTGAAATTCCGCAGGACGGCTTGACCGACCTCGTCGCCCGTCAGGTCATCACGGGTTCTTCTTTGTGGCAAGGCGATCTCACGGACGCTGTGCAGGACAGCTGCAAACGTCTGTTGTTTCCTTCCATGGAGCGAGAGATTCGCAATCTGCTGACCGAGAATGCCGAAAAGCAAGCGATCAGCCTGTTCGGACGCAACCTGCGCCAACTCCTGCTCATCGCGCCGCTGGCGGGGCACACCGTTCTGGGGCTCGATCCGGGTTATCGCACTGGTTGCAAAGCGGCAATCGTCAATCCGCAGGGCAGTGTCCTCGCCACTACCGTATTTTATCTGACTCACAGCGAGTCACAACGCCAGTCGTCCGCCAAACTGATGCTGGAACTCATCAAGCGTCACGGCGTGACCTTGGGCGCCATCGGCAATGGCACAGCCTCCTATGAAACAGAAGAATTTTTGGCCGGTCTGATCCGCGACAACAACTTGTCCATGCATTATGTCATCACCAACGAAGCCGGCGCTTCCGTGTACTCCGCTTCGAAACTGGCCAAAGATGAGCTGCCCGACCTCGACGTAACGCTGCGGGGCGCGGTGTCCATCGCCCGACGGGTCCAGGACCCCTTGGCCGAGCTGGTCAAGATCGAGCCCAAAGCGATCGGCGTCGGTCAATACCAGCATGATGTCGATCAGAAAGCTTTGCTTCAGGCACTGGACGGAGTCGTGGAATCGGCGGTCAATCATGTCGGCGTCGATCTCAATACCGCTTCGGTTGAGTTGCTGCGCCATGTTGCCGGCATTCAGGGTCCGGTCGCCAAAAACATCGTCGCCTGGCGGGATGCCAATGGCCGCTTCACCCGCCGCAAAGAGCTGCTGAAAATCCCGCGACTCGGGCCAGCCGCTTTTGTCCAGTGTGCGGGGTTCCTGCGCGTGGCGGAAGCTGAAAATCCACTAGATAATACGCCGGTACATCCCGAATCCTATGCACTGGCTGAAACACTCCTTGCCCGCCTGGGCTTTGCCAAAAGCGACCTCAGCTCCCGCAATCGGTTGACTGAGTTGCAGGAGACGATGAAATCAGCGGATGCCGCCGCACTGGCCCGTGAACTGAACGCCGGCGAGCCGACCGTCCGAGATATTCTGGATGCGCTTGCCAAGCCGGGACGCGATCCCCGCGAAGACTTGCCCGCGCCGATGACTCGCAAAAACATTGTCAAACTTGACGATTTACTTGCCGGAACCGTTGTAAAGGGTACCGTTCACAACGTCACCGATTTCGGCGCATTCGTCGACATCGGCGTAAAAATCAACGGCCTGCTGCATCGTTCCGAACTTAGCAACAAGCCGTTCCGTCATCCTCTGGATATCGTCTCGGTCGGTGATATCGTGGAAGTCGTCATCCTAAACGTTGACGCCGCCCGCAACCGCATCGCCCTGAGTTTGAAGCAGGTGCCGAAAGCCTAGGCGTTATTCGCCGATCACGAAACTTCGCATGGCGATGGATCCGTTCTGAATGTCTTTGCAGAAAAACCGCAGGGATTCCTGCTTTTCTTGCAACGCTATGGAATATAACATGGGCAGGTAGTGTTCGTTCGTGGGAACCGCCCTGCGGGCGTCCGGCAACTTTTCATATTCGATCAATCTTTGATGTTCCCGGGCGGCCAACAGCTCTTCCGTTAATCGGTCGAATCTAACCGCCCAGTCGTATTCGCCGCCCTCTGTCTGATCAAAATTAATTTGCGACAGGTTATGTACCATATTGCCGCTCCCCAGGATGAGAATCCCCTCATCACGCAAAGACGCCAGTTGTTTGCCCAGCTCATAATGGGCTCCCGGCGACAATTCCAAATCCAGACTCAGCTCCATTACAGGGATATCCGCTGCCGGATACATATGGATCAGCACCGCCCATGCCGCATGATCCAGCCCCCGCTTGTCGTTGCAGCGGACTTTTTGCTGCGTAACCGCCTGCACCAACGCCGCCTTTTCCGGCGCACCGGGGCATTCATACCGGGCTTGGTACAGTTCGGGCGGAAATCCGTAAAAATCATAGATGGTTGGCGGCATTTGGGCGCTGGTAACCTGAGATGTCCGCGTCTGCCAATGTGCGGATACGACCAAGATCGCTTCCGGCCTTGGCAGTGTTTTACTTAGTTCACGCAGACTTCGTGTGTAATTATTGTCCGCAACAATATTCATCGGCGACCCGTGTCCAACAAACAATACCGGCATTTTCACGTGACATCATCCTCTTTTCTTCCCGCGCTTATTCTGTTTTTATTTTTTCTTTTTTTCGCTTTTTATCGCATACATTGCGTTGTCCGCTTTTGTGATCAATGCTTCATCCGTCAGCCCATCCATCGGATAAATAGCCGCTCCGATGCTTATCCCGACATGGCATTCAACTTCATTACATAAAAATGGTTGAAGCATGGAATCAGAAATTCGGGCGATCATTCCTGACAATTCATCTGCATTCTTTATAACAGACAAAATAACGGTAAACTCATCGCCACCCATCCTAGCCACCGTATCACTTTCACGAATACACCGTTTGATCCTAGCCGCCGCCGCGATTAGCAGTAAATCGCCAATCCCATGTCCATAGGTATCGTTAACCTGTTTGAATCCATCCAGATCCATAAATAATACCGCCAATTGGTTCCCGTACCTCTTGGCGTGAGCCAGGTTTTGTTGCAATCGATCAGAAAACTGATTCCGGTTCGGCAAGCCGGTCAATGCATGGTGTGTTGCCATCTTATGAATACTTTCATTATATTCTTTCCGCAGCTGAGCATTCTGCGTAAAAAAGTAACTCGACACCAGACTCAGACAAGACAACGCCAGCCATATACCAAGATATCGGTATTGCAAATCTCCGGTTTGCGCCGCCAACTGTTCCGGCGAAACGCGGGATACAATAACCCACTGGTAGGCTTCACTGGAAAAATAACGTTGGACATTACCCGTCTGATCGACTGTTCCGCCACTGCTTGTCATTTTATCGTCAAACGCCGAAAGCGTTGTAAACGAGAACAGTCCTTCCGAATTTATCACTTGACCCTCGTGTTGCTTGCCGATCTCATCCCATGTCAAAGGATATAGCGAAGAAAACGTACTGTTTTTTTTATCTTTAAACATGAACCCCCATTCTCTCGCTGGAAGGGTCGCGCTAAGCCAGTACCCATCACTGTTTATCAGTTCGGCTATCCCGTATTCATTGGCAGCATATTCTTTGAAATTACGAATCAAATGCTCCCCAAGATAATTGACACAGACAATCCCGTTTTTTTGACCGGTCGGTCCAAAAGTTGGGGTTCCAAAGCGTAACATCGGTTTAAACGGCAATTCGATCTGCTCATGTTCAATATTCAAATCAAAAGGGGAAATATAAACTTCGCCTCGATTCAGTCGCATCGTATCGCTAAAATAATAACGTCCCGCCTTGTTTTGCAGTTCGGTTGTCGGGGAAATCGACGGCTTACCGGCGTTATAGTTAACTCGTATAACTTCATTTCCGTTCTCATCCAAATAACGAATTTGATCATAATCTCCTTGTCGTTGCGAAAATTTCAAATAGGCTTGCGCTAGCTGCTGTTGGCTTTGGTCATCCCGACTTGCTAAAAAACCGCTTCCCTCCAACATCGTTGTGAGTTCCAGCAAATCATTCAAAAACATAAGATCGGCTTTATTGCCCGATAAATCCTTTACAATGGAGTCTTTCCCTTGGCGCACTTTAAAAATTTCGTCGGTGCGAATGGCAGAGAGAATCGACTGTTCACGAACATAAAAAATATTTCCAATAACAAGTGCAAAAAAGACAATGCCCATAGCTGCATACTTAACGAATCCAGTTGGGAGGGTTTTCTTGCGCAACAGCATTACAGACTCCTTCTCATCGATAGGAAGAATAATCTTTACCACGATTATTTATCGCTAATAGACAGCCTCTATCGTATCTTTTCTTAATTCTTCGCGCCCAATGCAAAAATCCTGCACCGCCGCTTCGGCTGTGCAGGATTTTATTTGTTAGCGGCCTTCCACGTGAATGACGAATACATCCGTCATTGCCACCAAACTATAGGTTTTCTTCTCTTCGCCTTCCAGTCGTTTCAGGAACCACTTGCGGCCGAGATCTTTTTGCGTCGGCAACGAGATGTCGAATGCCACCCTACCTGCATTTTTCGTCAAGCAATCTGGAAACTGGACTATGCTTGTTTTTTTCACCACTTCATGACTGCTGTATTCGCCACTCGAACACACGATAGTTTCCTTCCCGTCCGTTTGAACCTGCGCCAATATTTCCCGGGCAATATCCGGCTCGCTCTTTGTTGCCTTCGGTTTCACCAATACAGTCAGTTTATAGAATTTCAAGCCATTCCCTCCCGCAACGAATTCACTTCCGCAACGATATCCTCCTCTCCCACGATTCCGGTAACCACCGCAATCAGTTTCGCGCCGCGCTTCCTCACTTCGCCGATATTACATTTCTTGATTCCGCCGATCGCCACAAATGGTAACGTAATGTTTTTGACGACATAATCCAAATACTCAAGACCGACAGGTGCGCAGACATTGCGTTTGGTCTGGGTAGAAAAAATAGGTCCGACGCCGATGTAATCAACTACGCCCTGCGCAGCCGCCTGATCGGCCTGCTGCGGCGAGTGGGTGGAAAGGCCGATGATCATCCGGCCGCCGACCAGTTTTCGAATTTGCTCCGGCGGCAAATCGTCCTGCCCCGCATGCACTCCGTCAGCCGCCACCGCCATCGCCAGATCCACATGATCGTTTACAATAAAAGTTACGCCAGAGCGCCGGGTCATTGCACGAATTTCCCGGCATTCTTCATACTGCTGTCGCAAACTCCGGTCTTTTTCGCGATACTGGATTACCCTGACGCCGGCGGCGATCATCAGCTCCACCGTCTGAACATTCGAGCGCCCCAGCGAATGGGGTTCATCTGTCAGCCCATATAAATCCGCTGCCAAAAAATTCGTCCACGCTTTGCTCATAGTTGCTGCCAATTCTTATACACCGGCTGAAATCCCTGGCTGCTCAGCATGGCTGCAACTTCCGCCACACTGCGGTCGTCGGAAATCTCGAACTGTCCCACCTCGTCCTTGTGCAGGCGACCGCCAACCGCCGTACACACTCCGGCGGACATCTTGGTCACGCCGAGTTTCGCCAAAGAATCCCGCAGCGGACCTTTCTCCCGTGTCGATAAAGTGATCCCGCTTCTCGGCATGAAAATCCGTAGCGCCAACATATATTGAACCAGATTAAGATCGGTAACGATTGTCTTAGGCGGAAAGCCCCCCGCGTGAGGCTGCATTCTCGGCGTCGAAACGCTGACTTCCATGTCCGGATACTTTCTTTGCAGATAGTCCGCATGGAGTCCGGAAAAAAACGCATCCTTCCGCCAATCGTCCAGGCCCAATAGCGCTCCGACATTCACCGCTCTCATGCCTGCCTGACATGCCCGTTCCGGCGCATCCAGACGGAAGTGGTAATTTCGTTTCGGCCCCGCCGGATGAAGCTGTTCATAGGCAACCGGGTCATAGGTTTCCTGAAACATCGTCATTTCATCGACCCCTGCCGCTGCCAATTGGGCATATTCTTCCACGCTCAGCGCGTACACTTCCAGCCCGATACAGGTAAATTGCTTCTCCAACAGACGGGCCGCGTCTGCGATGTAGGAAACAGGCGTCTCTTTGCGCGAATCTCCCGTCAACAGCAGAATATGTTTCAGCCCGGACTGTGCAATAGCGTTGCCTTCCGCTTCGATTTCCGTCGGCGATAACTTTTTGCGCGGCAATTCATTTTTCATGTTAAAGCCGCAATAGACGCACTGATTTGTGCAAAAATTCGCCAGGTACATCGGCGTAAACAACAGCATTGTGTTACCGAAGTGCTGAATCGTCAGCTGATGCGCTTTCTGTGCCATCTCTTCCAGGCAGTTTTCGGCGCACGGCGCTAGTAACGTCAGATAGTCGAGCACACTCAGGCGTGTTTTCGCCAAAATCCTGCAGACCTCGTCTTCCCGAACTTGCTCAAAATAGCCGGTGAAGTCAAAATCATCATATTGGGCAATCTCATTATAAACTGTCATAGCCGTTCCATCTCCCACCCATTTTATTTCTCATGCAGAAATCCGGTCAGTGGGGAAGACGCTTCAGCCTGTTCCCTGACCGCACCCGGTCCTGCCAGAAACGCTATGCGTCCGGCTTCAACCGCCAGTCCAAACGCCCGCCCCATCGCCACCGGATCAGCGGCTGTCGCCACCGCAGTATTGACCAGCACGGCCGCCGCTCCCATTTCCATCGCCTCCGCCGCTTCGGAAGGCCTTCCAATGCCTGCGTCCACAATGATCGGCGCTGCAATTTCCTCAATCAATATTTTGATCAGTTCCTTGGTTTTGATTCCTCGATTGCTGCCAATAGGTGAACCGAGCGGCATGATCGCGGCTGCGCCCGCCTCTAGCAACTTTTTGGCGACTGACAAATCCGGGCTCATGTAGGGTAAGACGATAAACCCCTCCGCTGCCAGGATTTCCGTCGCCTTGATCGTTTCCAGATTGTCCGGCAACAGATACCGGTTATCGGCGATAACCTCGATTTTGATCCAATTCCCGCAGCCTGACGCCTTCGCCATGCGCGCGATCCGCACCGCTTCCTGGGCGTTCCGGGCGCCGGAGGTGTTGGGCATCAAGATGCACTCTTTTGGAATGAACGAAACAATGTTTTCGCGTCGGGCATCAAAATCGACCCGGCGCAGGGCCACTGTAACCACATGCGCGCCAGAAGCCTTGACAACTTCCGGGATGAGCTTATCGGACGAAAACTTCCCCGTCCCCAGCAGCAACCGGCTTTTTATTTCACAACCACCGATTATTAATTTGTCATTGAGTTGATTCTTCATTTTTCAGCCACCTCCAACAAAACTTACGATTTGCAGTTGATCTTCCACCGCCAGTTTCACGCTTCCCCACGTTTCCCGCGGAGCGATCTCCAGATTGTACTCGACTACGACTGTGCCAGGCCTGATCCCTTTTCCCTCAATGAAGGCAAGGATCGTCGTCCCTTCCTGCACATCAGTCGCCTCTCCGTTCACATTGACTTTCACAAGACCTCTCCTTTCTGCAAAAACAACAAAGCACGCCCCATAGGTATGGGCGTGCCAAATATGCCATACCTACGCGGGCATTATCCCGATCAGGTTAGGAGGTCAGGTGTTCGTTATCACCACTCTCAGCCCATAACATGAGCTCCCTCGGCGTTACATATGAAATTTTGCGCAATCGGGCGCTTTGACTTTACTGTTATTCTATAACTTGCTCTTCACGACTGTCAACTCACGAGGGTCTATTTTTGCGGCGCAGTCTGAGCGATTGCCGGTACCGCCAGCACAACAGCTTTACCATCATGGTCGCCGACCGTCTGAGTGGCCGAATCGTTAGGAACCCCATTCCCCATATCCACTTTCCCAATCAGTTGATAATCTGACCGCTCGCTGAGATTCTGCGCGAAATCATCCCGCGCCACGCGAAAAGATTCATACACATGTTTCACTTCAGTGTTCATGTCCAGTCTTTCCCGACTGAATGCCGCGATAAAATAATATTTTCCCGCGAAAAAGTGCGGCCCAAAGACGCGCCCATGGTTATTCGCCACCCAAAAAAACGTGTTCGAGAAAGCACGATTTTCGTCCCCCGGAAATTGCCCGTAAAGCTTTGTCCCGATGAATCCCGCATACCCGGTAGAATGTCCCAACATATTATCGTAGCCGGCGCTGGCGCAACTGCTTAGCAGCCGGGCTTTGGCTTCCTCCTGCGACTTGGCGATTCCGTCGATAAGGATGACATTGATCGGCTCCTGCAGCTCTTTTCCCTGATACTTGTATCCCAGCCAATGCGCGATCGTGCCTTGGGGCGCAATCATCCACTTCCCGAGAGTGGGCATCCCCGGCAAAGACACCTGATTCGTCGGCTGGTAACCGACAGAGCTCTCACCAATGGATGAACCGCCTGCCGCCGACACAACGGACATACTGAGCATAAAAAGCATCAACAAAAATACCAGTCCCGACATGCTCTTACTTTTCATGAAATCCCCTCCGCAAGTTTCTTCTCACCCTTTTCCTGCTCCATCGCTTCCAATCGCTTCGCGATCGACGTGAAGCGGAAGCTGCGCAAGACATTTTCCAGTTTGGATCGGTTATTTCCCACATTATAATACTGGATGAAAGACTCCAACAGCGGCAGGCTCAGCCTGCGTTCGGCCGCGTCAAGCTCTCGCGGATGCAGATAGACAATGGCGCTTCGCCCCTGATTGTTTGCAGCGCGAATGGCACGTTTGATCAGCCATTGGGGAAACAGGCGAAAATAAAAGCCGCCGGAAAAACCGATATTCTTGCCGAACACCTTCATCACCGACATGGGAACCTCATACAGCTCAAGCTCCCGTCCGTTGACGCAGGGCTTGTGGATTGCAGTGGGAGCATTCGGAATTCCATAGAGAAAGGTTTTTACAGGAAAAATGCTGGCGTCGTATTTCATTCCGAGCGATTCCAGAGCCTCCAGATAATGCAGGTTGCTTTCCACAATCGACCACGAAGGTGCTCGATAACCGAGTACTTTTTCACCGGTTAAAGCCTGCAGAATCTCTACAGACTTTTTTACGTCGGTACAAAAGTCCTCCAAGGTCTGCTTGTATGCCAGCTGATGGCTGCATCCATGCGATGCGATCTCGTGACCGGCGCGGGCGATAGCTTTAACTACATCGGGATAGTCTTCCCCGATACAGCCCAAAATAAAAAAAGTGGCTTTGCAGCCGGTATCACTGCAAAGCTGCAGCAACAAATCCATATTGGCGCGGAAGTGCGAGCTGGTTCCCTTGTAACCGGCCAGATCCACTCCGTCAAAATTGGCGTGATACCAGTCCTCGATATCAAAAGTCAGCAGATTCTCAGCCAATTTTCTTCCGCCCCTTGATCGCGAAGGAAGTGCAGAACAGATCTGACAGACTCCCTGACTCGCTGCTACGCGTCACTGTCTTGAACGGGTGGTATTGCTTCAGAAAGGATGTGGACTCGAAGCCGAGCCGGGAATATACCTGCGCCAATTCATCCATGGCGTACATTTTGTCAAACTTTTTGCTGCGCTCAAACAGCCCGAGCAATTTGCGCTGCAGCGAGTCCTTATGCAACGTTTGCACCAACAGAACGCCTCCCGGTTTGGTCACCCGCGCCAACTCGGCGATGATTGGCTCGTAATCCTCAATCAGTTGAATCACGCCGATACATACGACCACATCAAACGTGCCGCTCGCAAACGGCAACGCCCGCAGATCTCCAGTTGACGTCTTCAGCCCTCTGGCGGCAGCAAATGCCAAGCTTTTCTCGGAAAAATCCACGCCATATACGTTATTGCTCTTGGCCCATGGTTCACTGAACGCGCCGACGCCACAGCCCGCATCAAGGATTTCTTTGCCGTTTAGCTCGCCGAGCCACTGCAAAATGTGATCCCGCTGCACAAAAAAGCTGGCATCATCAAAATAATCCGAGGATTTGACGGACGCCCCATGCGTTGCGGCTTTTTGGTCAAAATACTGTTTCCAGTTCGAATCACTCATTATTCATAGCCTCCATTGATATAACCAAATGAAATACCCCTAACAAACCTATCTCAGGGCATGACATATCGGATCATTTTTTTGCCGATCGGTTCGGTAATGAAGTCAGGCATAATTTTCCACAGTTCAATTAATCCGTGCAACCGTTCCCGATCCGGTGGACCGGCTTGTCCGTCACCTTTTCCATAGAACAAATATCGTAATTGCTCCGGCTTGGCGCCCCATTGCATCTTGTATGTATAGG
>DATMYT010000076.1:0-11531 GCA_035560855.1 Negativicutes bacterium
ATATATTACCGCTCAATCCAGAAAAGTTGTCTGCGGTGGCTCCTTTCCATCTAGCGTTCAACACAGCCGTAAGTTTTGTGACAAACACCAATTGGCAGGCATATAGCGGAGAAAGCACCATGAGCTATTTGACTCAGATGGTAGCCTTGACGGTGCAAAATTTTCTTTCTGCCGCAACCGGTATTACCGTAGCTATCGCGTTGATACGGGGCCTCACCGGTAAAAAAGAGTCTTTGGGAAATTTTTGGGTTGATTTGGTTCGTTGCTGCCTGTGGATTTTGTTACCCGCGTCTCTGTTGTTCAGCTTGTTTCTTGTGCAACAGGGCGTCATTCAAAATTTTGATGCTTATGTTTCGGTGACTACGCTGGAGGGGGTTAAGCAGACTCTAGCCATGGGACCGGTAGCATCTCAAGAAGCAATCAAAATGTTGGGGACAAACGGCGGCGGTTTCTTTAATGCAAATTCCGCCCACCCATTTGAAAATCCAACACCATTGACCAATTTTGTCCAAATGATTAGCATATTTCTGATTCCTGCGGGCCTTACCGTCGTGTTCGGGAAGTTTTCCGGCAATCGACGCCAAGGACATGCGATCCTTGCCACGATGAGCGTGCTTTTCATTCTTATGCTCAGCGTCACTTACTTTTTCGAACATACAGGAAATCCTTTATTGTCACAGATGGGAATAGCCGCCCCTGTAAACATGGAAGGTAAAGAAATGCGATTTGGCATTGCTTCATCCTCGCTGTTTGCCACTGTCACCACGGCTGCTTCCTGTGGCGCCGTAAACGCCATGCATGACAGTTTTACTCCTCTGGGAGGGATTGCATTACTACTTCAGATGATGCTTGGCGAAGTAGTATTTGGGGGTGTTGGGGCCGGTTTTTACGGCATGATGGTTTTCGTTATTCTTACAGTATTTATTGTGGGCTTGATGGTTGGCAGAACTCCGGAATATTTGGGGAAAAAAATTGAAGCTAGGGAAACTACTATGGCGACAATTGCAATCCTTGCTCCAGCCGTTACTATTTTGTTCGGCAGTGCATTGGCTTCCGTTATCGAAGCGGGAACAGCCTCAATTGCCAATCCAGGGCCGCATGGCTTAACTGAAATAATATATGCCTTTTCTTCCGCAGCTGGTAATAATGGCAGTGCCTTCGCCGGCCTCAGCGCCAATACTGTTTTTTATAATATGGCATTGTCACTATCCATGCTGATTGGTCGATTTGGGGTTATTATCCCGGCGCTTGCCATCGCTGGCAGCATGGCGCAGAAAAAAATCTCTCCGCCCGGCCCGGGAACTTTTGCGACAACCGGGTGGTTGTATATTGTTTTATTGTCCAGCGTAGTCTTGATTGTCGGCGCCCTCACTTTCCTACCCGCACTGGCTTTGGGACCGATTGTGGAGCATTTGTTGATGAATCAAGGCATGACATATTAAAGGAGCGCGTTAGCATGAACAAAAAATCAGGTTTTTCCAGTGCAATAGCAATAGAAGCAACAAAAGACGCTTTTCGCAAACTTTCACCAAAGACACAACTGCGGAATCCTGTCATGTTTATCGTATACATTGGGGCAATATTGACATCCTTGTTTTTTATTCGAGATGTTGCTATGGGCACTTCGCAGAAAGTCCTCTTTTCTTTGCAGATATTGATCTGGCTTTGGGTTACTGTGCTATTCGCCAACTTTGCCGAAGCCGTAGCGGAAGGGCGGGGGAAAGCCCAAGCGGCTTCTCTTCGCAGCACCCGGACCAAGACCAAGGCCAATAAGGTCGCTCAAAACGGAACGGTACCTGTGGATGCCGTGGATTTGAGAAAAGGCGATGTTGTTATGGTAAGCGCCGGCGAATTTATTCCGGGTGACGGAGACGTGGTAGAAGGGATGGCATCTGTAGATGAGAGCGCCGTTACCGGAGAATCGGCCCCGGTTATCAGGGAATCCGGCGGGGATCGATCTGCGGTTACCGGAGGCACGCGAGTACTATCGGATTGGATTAAGATCCGGATTACCTCTAACCCAGGGGAAACATTTTTGGATCGGATGATATCCCTTGTAGAAGGTGCTCGACGCCAGAAAACCCCCAACGAAATTGCGCTTACCATTTTATTGGTCGGACTAACCATCATTTTTTTAGTGGCGGTTGTTACCATAGAGCCTTTTGCGCTTTATTCCGGGACGGAAATTCCTGTACTTGTTCTTGTTTCACTATTGGTTTGCCTAATTCCTACAACAATCGGCGGTCTTTTGAGCGCTATTGGCATTGCAGGAATGGACAGATTGCTTAAGCGTAATGTGCTGGCTATGTCAGGCAGGGCTGTGGAAGCAGCAGGTGATGTAAACGTTCTTTTGCTGGATAAGACAGGGACCATTACTCTAGGAAACAGAATGGCGACCGAGTTTATTCCCGCTCCTGGCGTAAGCGCCGCACAACTGGCCGATATCGCCCAACTGGCGTCCCTCTCCGATGAAACCCCTGAAGGCCGTAGCGTAGTAGTTTTGGCCAAGGAAAGATATAATATAAGGGAACGTTCTCTTAACGAACTGGATGTTGAATTTGTCCCGTTTTCAGCCCAGACACGCATGAGCGGAGTCAACATCAAAGGGATGCAGGTCAGAAAAGGAGCCGTGGAATCCATCAATAGGCACATTGTCGGCATGGGCGGGATTATGCCCGATGCGGTGAAAATTGATGCCGATACTATTGCCAAAGCTGGAGGAACTCCGTTGGTGGTAACTGAAGGAAACAAAGTGATGGGAACCATTCATTTAAAAGATATCGTAAAAGGCGGCATTCGTGAACGGTTTCGGGAACTACGCCAAATGGGCATTAAAACCGTTATGATAACCGGAGATAACCCACTTACTGCTGCCGCTATTGCCGCAGAAGCCGGTGTGGATGACTTTCTGTCTGAAGCTACCCCGGAAATGAAGTTAAAGTTAATTCGGGAGTATCAGGATCAGGGAATGCTGGTCGCTATGACCGGAGATGGAACCAATGATGCGCCGGCTCTTGCCCAGGCAGATGTCGGGGTGGCAATGAACAGTGGGACCCAAGCCGCAAAAGAAGCAGGCAACATGGTGGACCTGGATAGCAATCCTACCAAGTTGATTGAAATTGTTGAGATCGGCAAACAACTGCTTATCACTCGCGGTTCTCTCACTACATTTAGTATTTCCAATGACGTGGCGAAATATTTTGCCATCATTCCTGCAATGTTCACGGCTACTTACCCGGTCATGGATGGGTTGAATATTATGAGATTGGCAACACCGGAAAGCGCCATTCTCAGTGCGGTTATTTTCAACGCCCTGGTTATTGTGGCATTGATACCTCTTGCATTGAAAGGCGTGAAATATCGTCCGGTCGGCGCTGAAGCCATTTTACAACGCAATCTGTTATTGTATGGACTCGGTGGACTTGCCGCTCCCTTTATTGGAATAAAAATCATTGATCTCATCATAGTGGCTCTTGGGTTGGTGTGATCACATTCCGTACAACCGATTCTAAAATGAAAGAAGCTGAAATACAATGTGGCAATCAATAAAAATAGCTGTTCGTCTTTTAATTATCCTGACGGTACTCACCGGAATTATATATCCGGTAGCAGTCACGTTGACGGCGCAGGCGCTATTCCCCGCTCAAGCGCATGGTTCTCTTATCGTTCGGGACGGAGTTTTAATTGGTTCAAAACTTATCGGTCAAATCTTTTCCAGTCCCGGATATTTCCAGGGGCGTCCGTCTGCAGCCGGACAGGATGGTTATGACGCAGCCAATTCATCAGGCTCCAATCTTGGGCCAACAAACAAAAAACTGATGGATAACGCGAACGAAAATATCCAAAAGTTTCGTGATAGCAATAAACTTGATAGTAATACGACAATCCCTGCAGAAATGGTGCTGACGTCGGCCAGTGGGTTGGACCCGGATATTTCTACTCAAGGCGCTTATTTGCAGATTGAGCGGATAGCTTCAAGCCGTACTTTACCGCCGGAAAAAATCAGGAACTTGGTCGACAGCATGGTCATAGACAAACAGTTGGGCCTGCTGG
Organism: Negativicutes bacterium; assembly: GCA_035560855.1. GTDB lineage: Bacteria > Bacillota > Negativicutes > UBA1444 > UBA1444 > UBA1444. Next base: position 4,054 of record DATMYT010000076.1, read on the forward strand.
GTGAAACACGTATTAATGTACTTCAACTAAACATTGCACTGGATGCTCTCAAATAAATATAGGCAACTTCAGCATAAAAAGGAGTCGAAATGAGTACGAACCGGTTGCAGGATGAACGACCCAATCCCGATATTCTGTTGGAAAAGGTCAATAAAGCCGAACGCGGCAAACTCACTGTTTTTTTGGGAGCGGCGGCTGGCGTTGGGAAAACATATGCCATGCTTGAAGTTGCACAGGAACGTTTTCGGGCGGGAACCGACATTGTCATTGGCTGGGTGGAAACACATGGTCGAGCTGAAACTGAAAGCATGGTTGCAGGACTTGAACGCATTCCACCGCAACGTCTTTTCTACAGAGAAACGCAAATGCTTGAGATGGATATCGATGCAATCTTAACGCGGCGTCCGGAAGTGGTGTTAGTGGATGAACTGGCCCATACCAATGTGCCAGGAGCCCGTCATCTGCGGCGTTTTCAGGATGTTGACGAATTACTAAAAGCTGGTATTCATGTTTATACGACCTTGAATGTTCAGCATCTGGAAAGCCTAAATGATGTGGTGGCGAAAATCACCGGTATCATTGTACGGGAAACGGTGCCCGACTATGTCCTTGAACAGGCTGATAACATAAAACTTATTGATATATCGTCCGATGATTTGATTCACCGCCTAAAAGAAGGTAAGGTTTATGTTGCCGGGCAGGCGGAGCAGGCAATGAAACAATTCTTTCGACTTGGCAATATCAATGCATTACGGGAACTTGCACTTCGTTACACTGCCCGCCAAGTCGACAAAAACCTCAGCGATTACATGCGAGATCAGGGGATTGAAGGGCCGTGGCCCGCAGCTGGACGGATTATGGTTTGCGTCAGTGCCAGTCCCTTTTCTACCCAACTGATCCGAGCGGCCCACAGACTGGCGACTGGTCTTCAGGCAGAGTTGATAGCAGTATATGTTGAAGTACGACACAGGTCCCGATCGTTTATTGACGACGTTGATCAAATCAGTCGCAATATGAAACTGGCGGAAGAGCTTGGCGCCATGACTTTGAGCACTCATGGCGATAGTCTTGAGACGGAGCTTTTGGAAATCGCCCGATTACATAATGTTACCGCAATTGTTATGGGAAAGCCACGCCATTCCAGATTTAGGGAGTTTTTTCACGGTTCTGTGGTTGACCGTTTGATTCGTCGTAGCGGCGACATTCATGTTTACGTTATTCAGATAAATTCTGCGACGGAGAAACCATCTGTACAAAAAAAACAGACGAAAAAGGGCTTTCGCTGGGAGTGGAAGCATTATGCCGCCAGTTTGTGCATGGTGTTGTCGGTAACGGTATTTGGTTTGGTAATGAAGGAACGTATCGAAGTCATTAATGTAGCGCTCTTATATCAGTTGCCTGTGACGCTAAGCGCCTTTTGGTGGGGACGCTGGCCATCTTATTTTACGGCAGTGATCAGCGTGTTGTTTTTTGACTTCCTGTTTATTCCACCTACCTATACTTTTACGGTAGAAGATGTTCGTTATATGTGGAGCTTTTTTACATTTCTGATTGTAGCCTTCGTAATTGGGGGACGGACCGAGTATCTTCGAAATGAAGCGTCTGCAGCCCGGCAACGGGAACGCAGCACTGCCGCATTGTATCAATTTAGTCGCGAAATTGCAGCAGTGGTGGATAAGGAAACGATCGTGCGCGAATTGGCGCTGCAAGTTTCAAGAACACTGGGCCGTAACACAAGGGTTATACTGCCGGATGCGAATGGACGGCTTAGTCTATGGGCGGATCAAGATCCTGGTTTAGAGTGGACTTCACTTGGGCGACCCCATCAAGCTTTGCCGAAAAATAACGAAAATGCTGTTGCAATGTGGGCTTACACAAATGGACAAGTTGCCGGGCGTACCAGCGAAACTCTCTCTGGTGCCGATTATTTATATCTACCGATGATCACAAGGGAAACTGTTGTGGGAGTGCTCGGCGTTCGGGTGCTGGAAAAAATCATTGCCATGGAACAACGCCAACTCATGAACGCGTGGGCGGGACTAGCCGCAATTGCTATTGAACGGGGAACGTTGATGGAAAAGGAACGAGAAACAGCATTGCTGGTGGAATCGGATAAACTTCGTACAGCGCTGCTCAATTCGGTTTCACACGAATTACGCACTCCGTTGTCTTCGATTATTGGTTCTGTCTCAACCTTGCTGGAATCGGAAATCAAATATTCGCCTCAGGATCAGCGTGAACTCCTCATAAACATCAAGGATGGGGCAAATCGCATGGAGCGTGTGGTTGCAAATCTCCTGGATACAGCGCGCCTTGAGAGCGGCATGGTGCAGCTGAAACTTAACTGGTGCGATATGGAGGACATCATTGGTACCGCCCTTCGTCGACTGCAGGAATCCATTCGTAGCCGAAACATAAATGTTGATGTGCAACCGCCAATCAATGTTGTTCATGGCGATTGTGTTCTACTTGAACAACTTATGATTAATCTTGTGGACAATGCAGTGAAATATTCTCCAGCCAATACTCCTGTGGATATCAAAGTCTCAGGAGAGTCAGGGAATATTATCGTGTCGGTGTCGGACAGGGGAATTGGCATCCCGGAAGATGAGCTGTCGCATATATTTAACAAGTTTTATCAGGTTCATCATCCAGACATGCGGGTCGACGGAACCGGATTGGGGCTTTCTATTTGCAGAGGAATTGTCGAAGCGCATGGCGGGAAAATATGGGCAGAGAATCGGCCTGGCGGTGGAACTTCGTTCTTATTTATGCTGCCGGCAACGACCAGTGAATTTGTTGATAGCGGGGCAAATGTTAACGGAGAATAAAAAACACTTTGGTAAAGAGCGAGGCGATGAATTATTTGGGCCGAAAGCAAGTAACTGCAGCCATAATTCGCGATAAGGACAAAATATTGATTACTCAGCGGGCGATTGAGGATCGGTTGTCGCTGAAATGGGAATTTCCCGGTGGGAAAATAGAGGTGGGCGAAACCCCTGAGACTTGCCTGATCCGCGAAATACATGAAGAACTGAGTCTTGAAATTATTGTTGAAGGCCACTGTGCGACCAGCATCTATGAGTATGATACTGGAGAGATCGAATTGATGGCTTATTTTGCAAGGATTGTAGGAGGCGGAATAACGCTCTGTGTTCATGCTGCAGCACGTTGGGCGCGGGTGGATGAACTTGCTGAATTCGATTTTGCACCGGCTGATTTGCCGATTGTAGCGGTACTTCAGAAATCCTTGTAAGCTGTTATCCGTATAAATATCCGCTTCCATTTGACAAGTACGGCATTTGTCGTGTATAATTCTGCTGGTAAGAAAGAGTTACACCCCCCGAAGGCTGATGTGGAGGGAGGGAGAACAATTGTCGGAAGTCTATGTTGGAAAAAATGAAACACTGGATAGCGCGCTGCGCCGGTTCAAACGCTCCTGTCAGAAATCCGGGGTCTTGGCTGATGTCCGCAAACACGAGCACTATGATAAACCGAGTGTGAAGAAGAAGAAGAAGTCTGAAGCTGCACGCAAACGGAAGTTCAAGTGATTCGGAGGAACCTGCGATGACACTCAGAGACCGGTTGACAGAAGACATGAAACAGGCGATGAAGGCCAAAGAAGCAGGCAAGTTGAAACTGTCTGTCATCCGTATGGTCCGTTCAGCGGCCAAGTATCTGGAAATTGACCGGCACAAGGAACTTGATGACAACGAATTGCTCGAAGTGGTGGCTAAAGAGGTCAAGATGCGGAAGGATTCTCTGGATGAATTTCGCAAAGCAAATCGCCCTGAGTTGCTTGCAACGCTGGAACAGGAAATTGCAATCTTGATGGAATATTTGCCTGAACAGATGGGTGAAACGGAAGTTCGGGCCTTGGTGGCGCAGGCTGTAGCTGATGCGCAGGCAAGTGGTCCAAAAGACATGGGCAAAGTGATGGCGCTTCTGATGCCGAAGGTCAAAGGCCGGGCGGATGGGAAACTGGTCAATTCGCTCGTCAAGGAAATGCTCAGCTAAATAGTTGAAATCGTGGTTAGATGAAAAAACCAGCGTTTGTAAATGACGCTGGTTTTTTTTCATCCCTCACATTTTGCGGGCAAAAGGAATGTTGATAGAGACGGCGAATAATAATTAAGACAAGGTGTTTTGAAGGAGCGATAACATGGTCCGAAAATATTCCGGCATGCATTATTATATCTTCGTACTTCTGTTGTTGGTTGCTTTTTCACTGCCGCCGCTTCTGGCAGAAGCAGCTTCTGATACGTCTGTGCTTGCGCCTGTTGTGGCTGTTTCCATTCGCGGGGAAATTGATGCCGGGCAGACTGCGTTGATCAACAAGGCGCTTGGGGAAGCCGCAGACAGGAAGGCGGGAACCTTGCTCGTTGAAATTGAGACGTTTGGCGGACAAGTGGACGCTGCGGTGAAGATTCGCGACATGATTAGCGATTCAAAGTTGCGCACGATTTGTTATGTAAAAAATCGTGCTTGGTCTGCGGGTGCGTTGATTGCTATTTCACATCAACATATTGTTATAGCGCCGGGTGGATCGATTGGCGCGGCCGAGCCGATTCCAACTACGGAAAAAACTGTGGCGGCGGTTCGGGCGGAATTTGCGGCTACGGCCAACAAGATGGGACGAGATCCCAAAGTTGCCGAAGCAATGGTTGACAAGACTCAAGGCTTTCAGCACTACGCATCGCCTGGTAAAATCCTGTCCCTCACGGATTCACAAGCGGTGGAAGTTGGCTATGCAGAATTTATAGCATCGGACCGGGCGGCTGTGCTAAAGTATTATGGGTTGCAAGATGCGGAGGTCATCGAAGTTCAGGGAGGTTGGGCGGAAAAATTAGCCGGTTGGTTGGCGGACCCGATCGTAAAGTCGGCGCTAATCGGAATAATTTTTTTGTCGGTGATGACGGAGATTAAGATGGCTGGAACGGGTGTTGCGGCGTTGATTGGCATGGTGGCTACTGCGTTGCTTTTTGGCGCTCAATGGATGACGGGAGTTGCAACTTGGATGGAAGTTTTGCTTTTCTTTGTTGGACTGATTTTGTTGGGGATCGAAGTGTTTATTCCCGGATTTGGTATTTTTGGTATCGCTGGGATCGGTTGCGTCGTGTTTAGTTTATTCATGACTCTTGGCGGCGGAACAGGCGCGTTGAATATCATGGCAGGAGGAACTTTGGCTGCTACGGCTGCGTTTATTGTCCTGCTCAGGTATTTGCCTTCGTCAAAACTATGGAACCGCTTGATCTTAAAAGATGCGTTGAAAACAGACAGAGGTTACACTTCCAGTACTGATTTGAGCCTGTTGATCGGACAGGAAGGTAGCGTGCTGACGTTGCTGCGACCGGCCGGAACGGTAGAAATCAATAACCAGGTATATGACGTAGTTTCGGAGGGCCGGTTTATCGAGGCTGGTGCTCGCATCAAGGTGCTTAGCGTGAATGGAAACCGGATCGTGGTAAGGGCGATCGAAGCTTGATTTTCAAAAATAGAGTAATTGAGGGAGGCTGAACGCATGGTTACTACATTGATTGGTAGTTTGTTAATTTTGATTTTGTTTTTTGTTTTTATGGCCCTGTTTCTTCATTTTGTGCCGATCGGACTCTGGATTTCTGCTATGGCCGCTGGTTCAAACGTTGGAATCATTACTTTAGTTGGCATGCGATTGCGACGCGTTCCGCCTGCGCAGATCGTGTTGCCGCTGATTAAAGCCAACAAAGCAGGACTAGATGTTAATGTAAATCAATTAGAGGCCCATTTTCTGGCTGGTGGTAATGTTGATCGTGTGATCGATTCTATGATTGCCGCTGCGCGAGCGCAGATTCCTTTGTCGCTTGAACGGTCCTGCGCCATCGACCTAGCTGGACGTAATGTGTTGGAAGCTGTCCAAATGAGTGTCAATCCTCGTGTTATTGAAACTCCGGTGGTGTCAGCAGTGGCGAAAAACGGCATTGAACTGAAGGTAAAGGCGCGGGTGACCGTACGTACCAACATTGACCGATTAGTTGGGGGCGCGGGTGAACAGACCATTATTGCCCGTGTCGGCGAAGGTATAGTTACCAGTGTAGGGTCGGCGATAGATCATAAAGATGTATTGGAAAATCCCGATCATATTTCCCGCACGGTACTTTCCAAGGGACTAGATGCAGGAACTGCCTTTGAGATATTATCCATCGACATTGCGGATGTCGATGTTGGTCGCAACATTGGAGCTCAATTAATGACCGACCAAGCTGAGGCTGAAAAGAAAGTTGCCCAGGCCAAGGCGGAAGAACGTCGGGCAATGGCTGTGGCCCATGAGCAGGAAATGCGGGCGCGTACACAGGAGATGCAAGCAAAAGTCGTGGAGGCGCAGGCGGAAGTGCCACAGGCGTTGGCGTTTGCCTTGCGAGAGGGAAGATTGGGCGTAATGGATTATTACACCATGAACAATGTTTTAGCCGATACCAGTATGCGTGAGAATATTGCAAAGCCGGGCGTTGTGCCGATTAAACCAGAAGAACCCAAACGATAGGAGTCTATTATGGACATTGGGTTATTTGTCATCATAATGATCGTTATGTATGTCATTCCGGAAATTATGAAGCGGTTGAAACCAAAGAAACCGTATCAGTATCCGGAGTTTCCTTCGACGTTGCCGCCTGACGGCAACGTTCCTGTCGGGATGCCTGGCGAACTTTCGCGGGGGGTGAAACCTCCGCCGGTCCCGGTAATGACTGGAGAAGGAATGCCGGGTGATGAAGGAGATCCATCGTGGGGTCTTCATGTGGAACCAGTTTTGCCGGAAATGAAAGGGCTCACAGAGGCGCCGGAGGAAAAGCTGCATTGGGGAGCCGGTGGTGCCGCGATGGGATTGGTGTGGGCGGAAATTATTGCGCCGCCGGTTGCTTTGCGGCCAATGCGGCACGGAATAAGGAGGCTTTGACATGGACGACTGCAGACGTGGTGAAGGCTCGGATTGTGATGCATTTGAGAAAAAGGTGCGTATGGTGCTGGCAATGAAAACAATCGCTGTAGTGGGTATGTCTCCACAGGAAGACCGACCGAGCTTTCGCGTTGGAAAGTATCTGATAGATCATGGGTACGATGTGATCCCTGTCAGGCCGGATGGGGGAGAGATACTGGGGCGGCCGGTGGCGGCTTCTTTGAAGGAAATCAACCGGTCGGTCGATGTTGTTGATGTATTTCGTCGCTCGGAAGACTGTGAAGACATCGCACGGGAGGCGGTGGCGATCGGCGCAAAAGTTGTCTGGCTGCAGGAGGACGTTGTAAATCCGGCAGCAGGGGAAATTGCTATTGATGCTGGGCTATTATTTGTCATGGATACTTGTATCAAAAAAATGCATGTGAAATATATCGGTGAATAATGCAAACCGGACCAAAAGATCGCTGGACAGCTATCGGGTAAGGCAGGATTTTTGATATGGGATTCTGGAATCAAATCGATTCGTTTTTTACAGAGTCGGCGATTG
>DATMYT010000077.1:0-2274 GCA_035560855.1 Negativicutes bacterium
CATATACACGGTATTTCGACATTACATCGCCTCCAATAAGTTCTCCGTCAGACGCCGTCAGATGAGACCATGCGCCGTAGGGAGCTGGCAAATCCGATATCGTTGATGGCAAGGGCCGCTTTGGGGCTTTTTCCGACAGCCGTCCCCAGTTGCAGCTTTGACATGAGCTTGAGCATGGGAGTCTCCGTTTGTTCAATCAGGATGTTGAGGCGCTTCTGTGTTTCCGGCGCTGTATCAGCAGCGACCAACAAAAGTTTGCATCGACCGGAAAGCAATGCTTTCTCCGTTTGCATTGCGCCTGATGCTACAAATCCTGCTCTATGGGCCAGTCCCAACAAGCCCAGAATCTTTTCCTCATTCATGACGGTTCCGTCTGCGCTTTCAGGACATCATATACACTTGACGGCACAGCAGTTTTCAATGCTCTCTCCAACCCTTTACCGGCGCAAGCCCGTTTGATGCATTCGGCATTGCGGCATACGTATCCGCCCCGTCCCGGCGCTTTGCCCGTAGGATCAATAAGGACTTCTCCCGCTGGCGAGCGAACGATACGAGTCATTGTTTTTTTGTCCTGGAAAGTTTGACAACCACTGCATAATCGCTGAGGCGTCTTTTTCGGTTTAATCATGACTCTTCCGAGACTCCCCGTGAAGCTCCCTGCATCATCAATGCCTGGGTTTCACTCTTAATATCGATCTTCCACCCTGTCAGTTTAGCGGCTAACCGAGCGTTTTGTCCTTCCCGCCCAATCGCGAGAGAAAGTTGATAGTCAGGCACGATTACTCGTGACGATTTTTCATCTTCAAAAACTTCAACGGCAATTACCTTTGCCGGACTCAAGGCATTGGCAATATATTCGTCGGGATTTTCGCTCCAGCGGACAACATCAATTTTCTCACCGCGCAGTTCATTGACTATCATTTGAACGCGCAATCCCTTGTGTCCAACGCATGCCCCCACCGGGTCCACATTTTCATCCGCCGAATACACTGCAATTTTCGATCGCAGTCCAGGCTCGCGAGCAACTGATTTTATTTCCACAATCCCATCATGAATCTCCGGCACTTCCAACTCAAACAAACGCCGCAGCAATCCGGGATGGGTACGCGATAGCATAATTTGTGGTCCCTTGGGCAGTTTCTTCACTTCAACAATATAGGTTTTGATTCGTTCCCCATATCGATAAGGTTCGCCATTAATCTGTTCCGTTGGCAACAAAACAGCTTCTGCTTTGCCGAGATCAACAAATACCTGTCTTTGTTCAATTCGTTGAACCACGCCGGTAACAATATCATTTTCACGATTGGAATATTCATCATATACCAAACTTCGTTCCGCCTCACGGATTCGTTGCACAACCACCTGTTTTGCCGTTTGCGCGGCAATCCGGCCGAAGTCTTTGGGAGTCACTTCCTGTTCAACTATATCGCCAAGTTGATAAGCCATATCTACAGCTTTAGCATCTTCCAACGAAATTTCCTGTTTTGGATCCGTAACGGTTTCGACCACATCCTTGCGGGCATAAACATTAATCTCACCAGTCTCCCTATTCATGGCCACACGGACATTCTGAACCGTACCGAAATTACGCTTATAAGCTGAAATCAGGGCCGCTTCTACAGCTTCGAACAATACTTCGGATGCAATTCCACGCTCCCGCGCCAATTGTTCAAATGCTGCCAATAGTTCTGTACTCACCAAGACGCCTCCTATGTCTATTTTTTTGTTTGCCCCATCGAGACATGCAATCGCACCTGTGCCACTTCTTCGCGCGGATACATACACTCTTTATCGTTTACAGAAATGCAGATTTTTCCGTCACAGAGTCCCTTAAGCGTAGCGGTTACTTGTTTTACGCCAGCCTTCGGTTGGAAAAACTTCACATCCACCAGTCTGTCAATATAACGCACAAAATCTTTATCGCGGCGCAGAACCCGATCCAATCCCGGTGAAGAAACTTCTAGATAATATGCCTGTTTGAGAAAATCCAGTTCATCCAAAACTGGCTCCACAATACGGCTCAACTGCTCACAATCTTCAATACCGATACCTTCCGGCTTGTCAATGAATATCCGCAGATACCAATCGCGTTCCTGCACATATTCGACATCCACCAGTTCAACCGACAATCCAAACAATAACGGTTCCACAATTATCGCGATCTTGTCTTCAATTTCCGTTCGTGTCATCGGACACTCCCTCCAAATTACGCGGAAAGAGTGGGCAGCACCCACTCTTTCACCAGCTTCCACAATTCTTCAAATTGATTATATC
>DATMYT010000078.1:0-2236 GCA_035560855.1 Negativicutes bacterium
GTATGAAGCTCCAGTATTAAACTGCCGGAGCTTTTATTTTCACGTGAACAAATTAGTAGGAGAAAAACATCATGAAAAGTATTCAGATAAAGCTGACAATTGCTATTCTCGCTATCTTTTTGGTGGCGCTCAGCGCATTGGGAGGGCTTAACTACTGGAAGGCGAGGGCAATCATTACAGAAAACATCACTCATGATATTGCCAAGCAGGCAATATACTCTGCTAACGACGTTAACGACTGGCTTGAGGCCCGCAAAGCGGAGCTGATAATGATTGCGGCAGCGCCGGTAGTTCAAAACGGAAACCAGGAAGAGATCTTACCATTCCTGGTTACGTCGGCGAAAGAAAATCCTGTTTATGATGGAATATTCTCGGCGACTTCCTCCGGGGCATACGTGAGTTCAACCGGGGTAAGATCCAATGCGTCATCCCGTGAATTCTTTCAGTTGGCGATTAAAGGGGAAACCAATATATCCGATCCTCTTGTATCAAAGGCGACCGGTGAAATGGTTGTTTTTATCGCTGTTCCCGTAAAATCAAACGGTAAAGTAACAGGTGTTATATACGGATCGATAAAAATGGAAGGAATCAGCAAAAAAGTGCTGTCAGTAAAGGCTGGCCAGACGGGGTACGCCTTTGTAGTTCAAGGAGACGGCCTTAAGATTATTCATCCAGACAAGGAAATGGCGATGAAGAGCAACGCGCTCAAAGATTCCAACGCCGACCCTCAGCAGAAGCAAGTTAGCGAACGAATGGTGAAAGGGGAGACAGGGTTAGCAACTTATAGCTTCCAAGGAACAAATAATTATTATGCGTATGCGCCGGTACCGGGCACAAAATGGTCGTTGGGGATTACGGTCCCTGTGGAGGAGGTTACGAACGAAGTTGCCTCCCTGTCAGCGATGTCATTGACAACTATCGTCATTGTTCTTATCATTGCTGCATTAATCATAGCTTGGTATGCCCGCCGCATCGCCAAGCCTATTCAACTGCTAGAGACTGCGGCCACTCGGATTGCTGGCGGGGATATCTCGTTGAATGGTTTTGGCATTAAGTCAAATGACGAAATTGGCCGCCTAGGACTGGCCTTTGAAAAAATGACCGAAAATCTGCGCGGACTTATCAAGAAAATCACGCAAGCCACCGATCAGGTAGCCGCCTCATCAGAAGAACTTACCGCCAGTGCAGGACAATCTGCCCAGGCCGCCAACCAGGTGGCTCAGGTTATTGCAGGAGTGGCCACCGGAGCTGAAAAACAGCTGAAAGCGGTCGATGCTACAGCAACCATTGTTGAAGAAATGTCGGCAGGTGTCCAGCAAATCGCGGCTAAAACCAATACCGTGGTTGCAACTACGGTCAAATCGGCCGACGCGGCTCAAGAAGGCAGCAACGCGGTGGAGAAGGCAGTTGCCCAAATGACTAATATTGAAAAAACAGTGATTCGGTCAGCCCAGGTGGTAGCTAAGTTGGGTGAGCGATCGAAGGAAATAGGTCAGATTGTGGATGCCATCTCCGGCATCGCCGGACAGACCAACTTGCTGGCGCTCAACGCCGCCATAGAAGCTGCTCGGGCCGGCGAGCAAGGACGAAGCTTTGCGGTGGTGGCAGAAGAAGTCCGTAAACTTGCCGAACAATCCCAGGGGGCGGCTAAACAAATCGCTAGTCTAATTAGTGAAATCAGAAGTGATACCGATAGTGCTGTTGAAGCCATGAACGAAGGGACAAAAGAAGTTCGTATCGGATCTGAAGTAGTTAATGACGCAGGGAAAGCTTTCCAAGTAATCTACGCGTCCATCAATGAAGTGTCTGTTCAGATGAAGGAAATTTCGGTTGCGATCCAGCAGATGGCAAGTGGCAGTCAGCATATCGTCATATCGGTGCGTGAAATTGATGCCATTAGTAAAGATGCATCTGGGCAGGCGCAGACTGTATCTGCTGCAACCCAAGAACAATCAGCCACTATGGAAGAAATCGCTGCATCAAGTCAGGCACTAGCCAAAATGGCGGAAGAGCTGAACCAAGCCGTCAGCAAATTCAAAGTATAATAGAGTTGAGTTTTGCACTGATGATGAAGCGGACGAGATGTACATAATAGAGTTTGCGTAAAGAGTTGATCGCCTTACCCGACAATGGCTAATACGATGCCGATGAACAGGCCGGAAATAATGGTGAAACCTGCACAGTAACCCATGATATCCTTGATTCCCAACCCTGCCACCGCCAATATTGGCAATGC
>DATMYT010000079.1:0-2614 GCA_035560855.1 Negativicutes bacterium
GTTGGAGAGATACAACGGCGCAAACATTACAATGCGATTTCCATAAAATTTTTGCTTGATTTCTTTGGCCAGCGCCATCATTTTTTCGTTCTCATCTTCCAAATCACATTCCAGCAGTACCGCCGCTTCCCTGTGTGTCAGTCCTTTGCAGTCTTTGGCCCGCTCCAGAATACTGTTGATAAGCTGCCGATTGCTTTTATTTTTCTGCGCAAAAGCCAGCGTATCCAGAATTTCCTGATCGTCAATAAATTCAGTGGCTTGCTTTGATTTACAGTGATACATTATCAGGACTCCTTTTCATTATGATGTCTTGTCGGGAAACCACATGCTCCTTGTCGTTATTCCTCTGGCGGTAAAGAAGTCTTGGAATACACGGTCTTAATATTGACCTGCGGAATCATGCCCAGCTTGCCGGAAAGCGCGCTAATAATATCGTTGGGTGCATCCAGAACAATACTGATGACGGCGATATTGCGTTTAGGATAGGGAATTCCCATTCTGCCGATAATGTATTCCCCATATTCATGAAGAATATCATTCAGTTTTCGGGTAGAATCTTTGTTTTCAACAACAATCCCAATAAGCGCAATCCTTGTTTCCATTACAACAACTCCTTTCGTTTCCATAAAAAAATCCTTGAGCCCATACAGGCACAAGGACAAACAGAAGCTACTTCCATCGCCTTCCCATTCGGGACGAACCCTCATGCACTCAGTACGACCTATTGGCTTATTCAGTTTTCTGGAGCGTACTCACGAATATATGCTCAAATTAATAGTAGTATTTTCCCTGGCAGAAAGCAACTTAAATCCACTCTGTAATCACTAATAATCCTTGCTGATGCCGCTTGGGTTAGTCGTCTTGTCAATCTCGCCTGCCACTTTCCGACTATTATAGGTAATGAATACCCGGAACGGAGTAGTCAGCGCTGGATCTGTTCCCGCAATAATTTTTATGGTGTTTTTTCTGATCTGCACATTCACAGAGTATCCACCTCCGAGATCCCAGACCGTTATTGAATCCAAGTATTTTCCCTTATCGCTCGTGGGAACGCCGTAACGCGTCGTCAGCCCCTGCTTGACGACATTGAAACGCTCTAACACTTCATCTTCTTTTAAGGGCCAGGATACTTGCACCATCCACATTTTTTCCTGATAGAAGTGGATATAGATCCAAGCGTCGGCAAAATCGGCGTAGGGCCCTTGGTAAAACTGCCATTTGGAATAGGTGTCCTTGCCGTTAAGATATGGGACATAGGTGGTCTTGGGCCGCTGCTTCATGATGCTCTTGACCTGTTCCTCCGTCGCACCCCACGGAATGCCGAGTACTTTGTCGGCTTTCAGCGGAATCAACGGCTCGCCGTCTTTCCATTCTCCGTCATGAAAGATTTTTCCCGCAGCGTCTTTTCCTATTCCGAATCCATGCGGTACGCCTTTTTTGAAGTCGCCTTCATACAGCCTACCGTCCGAATATTTCATTTTCCCTTTTCCATCCATTTCCCCATTTAGCCAATCTCCTTCGTAGATTGTCCCGCTGGTAAACTTGTACGTCCCCACGCCTTCACGTAAGCCAGCTTTGTAGTAACCGTCATACTCGTCTCCGTCAGAGTATTTCAGCGTCGCCTTGCCGTCAAACAGACCCGCGCGCATCTCAGCTTCGCCTTTCCCCTGATAAGATTTGCCATCCTTGCTACGGACAGTAAATTCAATATTTCCTTTTCCCTCCGCCTTGCCATCTACCGCCGGGCCAGACCAACTAACGCCAGTCACCGTCGCGTCATCCGAAAGCACATTAAGCCCGATCTTGACGCCCGTTTTGCCGTCAGTCACCCAGGACAAGCCCGCCCAAACTGTACCGCACGCCAACAGCATCACTACCAATGACAGTGCAATGACCACTCCGCAGCGATTCGCTTTCATATTAATCCTCCTTTGCGCTATTCCTTGGGGTTAGGAACATTGTTCAAAAGAATGGACGAGGTCAGAAATCTTTGCTGGAGTTCGCGCCTAACGCCTTGTTAACAATATCAAGTGTTTCAGCATGATAGTAAAGGACCGTTACCGTAAAGGGCAAAGTAAAAAGATTTTGTGATTCCGGCCATAATGGATAAGGTTTCAGTGGATTCTTTCTTATCGCCAATTGTGCGCGATACCCTTCGCCCAAATCCCAATAAGCAGTCGAATCGAGATATTTCCCCTTTTCGCTCAATAGGGCGCCATATCGTTCCGACAACCCTTTTTTATACGAATTAAATTTATCCAGGACTTGCTCTTCACCGACAAAAGCAAAAACCCAGACGTAGTACATCTTCCCCTGATAAAAAGCCGTCTGAACATAAACACCTTCATCATTAAACGTACTATAGCAGCCTTTTGTTTTTCCTACTGCATTTTTAACAAAAGCCTGACACCTCGTATTAGGCCGCTGACTCAGGATGCTTGCCGCCGCGTCTTCAGATGCGCCCCAGGGAATGCCGAGAATCTTGTTTGCTTTGAGGGGTGCAACGTCAAGCTTATCAGCTTTCTCTTCGGCCGCCCATGCCATTCCGCCCGCCAACAGAAATACTGCCAATGCCAACGCAATAACCACTCTGATATGATGCAGTTTCACACAA
>DATMYT010000080.1:0-7412 GCA_035560855.1 Negativicutes bacterium
AAGAAATAGGTTCCGGTTCATAAACGGTTTCCCCAGACAATCCTGCCAGGAGCAACCGGACAATTCCGGTGGCGGTCACCCCCTCCATCGCTAGCTGCGACGGAGATGAAACCAAGGGGATGTTTTGTTCGATGGCACGAAGAACCTCATCCGATGCATCAGGCATCGCCTGAACGAGAAATCCGCCTGCCCCGGTTACGTGTCCATCGGTGTCCACCAAAACGCCCAAGCCGACAGTTGATGGAATTTGTTCCGACTCCATCAAATAGCGAGTGATGTCTTCCGCTATCTCGCCAGAAACCAGCTCCACCGTGCCGGTAAATATTTCCCGATCTGGATTGAATCGAGTAACATAAAGCATTCCGCGCCCGATCCCATTTCCAACAGCTAGTTTGCCATTGACCGGGGGCAAACTGACATCCGGATTGTGAACGTATCCGCGCACACAGTGACGAGTCGGCGTATCCGCCACTACATCGCCAAGCGGACCATCGCCGGATAGACGAACAGTAATGCATTCATCGCCTTTAATCGTTTCTGCCAGCAACAGCGCCGCCGTCATCGTTCTTCCCAGAGCTGCGGTTGCAACGGGACTGCAGTTGTGACGCCTTCGCGCTTCATCAGTCAAGTCGGTTGTGATAGCGGCGACAATTCGAACTCCAGGCGCGATCGCCCGAATAATATGATCAGACATGCGTATTCTCCCAAGATTTGAGCAAGTTTGCCATTTCAATCGCTGTCATAGCAGCGTCGAAGCCTTTGTTACCAGCTTTAGTGCCTGCACGTTCAATTGCCTGCTCAATATTTTCCGTGGTCAATACGCCAAAAACTGTGGGTACCCCGGTCTTAAGACCGACCTGAGCCACGCCCTTGGTAACTTCACCCGCCACATAATCAAAATGAGGTGTACTGCCGCGAATCACCGCGCCCAGACAAATTACTGCATCATAATTATGACTGTTGGCCATGTTTTGTGCTGCCAAGGGTATTTCAAAAGCGCCTGGAACCCAAGCTAGAGTTATGTCTTTGTCACTTACGCCATGCCGCGTCAACGCGTCGACCGCGCCGGACACCAGCTTATTGGTGATGAATTCATTGAACCTCGCCGCTACGATACCTATACGCAGCCCTTCAGCCGTCAGTTTTCCTTCTAATATGTTCATTTTACTTCCCCCTCTTCTGTTTTTAATAAATGTCCCATTTTTGATTTCTTCACCGACAAATACTTCTTATTGTAAGCATTGGGCTTGATTTCGACCGGAATTCTTTCCGAAATCGTCAAACCATATCCCTCGAGTCCAGCGCGTTTCTCCGGGTTGTTGGTTAATAAACGAATGCTGGTCAAGCCAAGGTCTGATAAAATCTGTGCGCCTATTCCATAATCCCGTAAATCTGGAGCAAATCCCAATAATACATTGGCTTCTACCGTATCCTTACCTTGATCCTGAAGCGCATAGGCCCGGATTTTATTAGCCAGCCCAATGCCGCGTCCTTCCTGGCGCATGTACAGCAAAACTCCGGCGCCTTCCTGCTCAATTCTTCTCATTGCCACGCCCAGTTGATCGCCGCAATCACAACGAAGCGATCCCAGAACGTCACCTGTTAAGCATTCGGAATGGACTCTCACCAACACGTTGGCTTTGTTTGCCACATCCCCCTTGACCAAAGCCAGGTGGCATAACTTATCGATGGAGCTTTCATACGCCATTACTTTAAACGCACCGTACTTAGTCGGCAAATTTGCCTCAGCGACTTTTTCGACAACACGCTCATTATGCTTCCGATACTTTATCAAATCGGCAACGGTAATCAGTTTGAGGTTGTGTTGTGCAGCGAACTTCATAAGTTGAGGCACACGCGCCATGGTTCCGTCTTCATTCATGATTTCACAGATTACTGCCGCCGGATACAAACCCGCCATAATCGCTAAATCAATCGAAGCTTCCGTATGACCGGTCCGCCGTAAAACGCCGCCTTCACGGTAACGCAACGGGAACATATGTCCGGGACGTCTGATAGACTCGGATCCCTTCGTCATATCCAGCAACGTTTCTACGGTCATTGCACGCTCAAAAGCGGAAATCCCTGTAGATACCTCATACGCATCTACCGATACGGTAAATGCAGTGCAATGGGAATCCGTGTTGTCGCAGACCATTGGACCGAGGCCCAGTTGATCAAGCCGATCGCCCTTCATCGGGACGCAGATCAGTCCTCGAGCATTTTTTGCCATGAAGTTGATCATCTCGGGTGTCGCTTTGGATGCGGCGATAACCAGGTCGCCTTCATTTTCGCGGTCTTCATCATCAACGACGATCACCATCCGGCCAGCCCGGATATCTTCCACTGCTTCTTCGATGGTACTGAATTTTGATTCCATGATTTATTACCCCTTTCTAATCCAAAAACCCATGTTTTAAAAGAAAATCCGTGCCGATAACGTTTCCGGAATTGCTAACCCTTCCGTCAGTTTGAAGCATTCGATGGATATATTTTCCCAGAACATCTGTTTCTATGTTGACCCGATCTCCTGCTTTCTTGCTGGATAATACGGTGACATCCCATGTGTGGGGAATCAAGGAAACTTCAAACCAATCCTGCCCGCAATCCACAATGGTCAAACTCACCCCGTCGACAGCCACGGATCCTTGAGAAATAACAAAAGCCGCTAGGTTTTCCGGGAACCGAATATGCAGAATGTTGGCATTGTCACGCGGCGTTACCGAAACTAATGTTCCAATGGCGTCCACATGACCGCTTACAATATGCCCACCCATTCTGTCGCCCACTCGGAGTGTACGTTCCAGGTTCACGGAATCTCCTGCTTTACGTAATGCTAATGTCGTACGATCATATGTTTCGGGCATAACATCGACCGTAAAAGTATTGGCGGTGAATTCAACGACTGTCAAACAAGCGCCATCTACTGCGATACTATCTCCGATTTTTACATCTGTCAGTACTTTTTCGCCGCCCACACTCAGCCGGATTGAGTGTGCCCCTCGTGCAACCGCACGAACTTTACCTAATTCCTCCACAAGTCCTGTAAACATCGCGATTTTCCCTCCGTTTTACATAGCCTTCAATCATCAAATCTTCGCCAAGATTACGCACGACCAGATCTTCCAAGTCCACCGCATCGGACAATAAATCACTGCCTTCGCCTCCATAGGGTCCCGGCGCTCCGGCTCCCCCGATAATTTTCGGAGCAACAAATAAAACCACTCTATCAACATAATTGCCGAACAAAAAAGATGAATTCAGCGTTCCGCCTGCTTCCACCATTACACTGGTCAGACAGCGCTGCCCCAGATTTCTTAGCAAAGCACCCAGGTCCAGACGTCCGGCAATTGCAGGAATCCGCAATATTTCAACGCCGTGCGCCTCCAAATTTGCTACGTGATCCGGTGGCGCGTCAGTCGACACTGCAATTATCGTAGGAATATTTTTAGCAGTTACCACCAGTTTTGCATTGAGCGGCGTTCGCGCCAACCGGTCAACCACTACCCGAATTGGAGATTTTCCGCCTTCCGGCAGACGCGTCGTCAGTTCGGGGTCATCTGCAAGCACGGTACCGATCCCAGTGATAATGGCATCCGACGCATCCCTCATCCGATGAACTTCCAATCGGGACGCTTCACTGGTAATCCAACGTGAATTACCAGTATGCGTGGCAATTTTCCCATCCAAGCTGATGCCGTTTTTCATCGTAACAAACGGCAGCTTACAAGTAATCCATTTGATGAACGGGGCGTTCAAATTTGCTGCTTCGCCGGACAATACCCCCGTGTCCACAGATATTCCATGATTGCGTAACAGCTCAATGCCGCAACCGGCAACTAACGGATTGGGATCAACCATTGCCACAACTACCCGAGTGATTCCGGCAGCTATAAGCGCTTCCGCGCACGGGCCTGTTCGTCCATGATGGCAACACGGTTCCAATGTCACATATATTGTCGCGTTTTCCGCTGTGCAGCCGGCATCTGCCAATGCATGAATTTCTGCATGCGCGGTACCAGCTTTTTGATGCCACCCGCGCCCCACAATTATTCCGTCTTTGACGATGACCGCTCCCACCACTGGATTGGGACTGGTGCGTCCGCGTCCTTTTCGGGCCAGTAACAGTGCTTCTTTCATATATTGTTCATCTATTACTGTATGCATAAGAACTCCCCCAAATATAAAATCCCAAAGATAAAATCTTTGGGAAAATAAACGCAGACCTAATATAGGCCTATTTTTGCCTTTTCCCATCCAGACTATACTGTCGGCTCCGGAATTTACACCGGATCAACCTCTCGGCTCGCGGGCTTTACCGCCGGTCAGGAATTGAAAGATTACTCTTTCGCACCATGCCCCAAAGGCCTTATTCAATTCTTAATCCATTAATAGGATAACACCGTTATCCCAAAAATGCAACTTACTGTCGTAGATTTCTGATCGCCAGAGCCAAGTCATTATTGCCGAACACAGCCGAACCGGCCACCAGCACATCAGCGCCTGCGTCGCGCACTTGTGGAGCCGTACCTTGATTCACGCCGCCATCCACTTCAATTAAAACCGATCGATCCATTCGTTTGATTTGATCTTTTAAGCGACGAATTTTCGACAAAGATGAAGGAATGAATTTCTGCCCGCCGAATCCGGGATTGACGCTCATCACAAGTACCATATCCACTACCGAAAGAATCTCTTCCAGAGTTCCAATCGGGGTGGCGGGATTTAGAGCAACAGCCGGCCGAACGCCGAGTTCCCTGATTTGTTCTGCCAGACGATGAAGATGTGGTGCAGTTTCAACATGAACCGTCAACCAATTTGCACCGGCTGCGGCAAAAGCTTCAATATGATCGGCTGGATTTGTTACCATCAGATGCACATCCAGCGGCAACTTTGTGATTTTTCGAATGGCCGCTACTATCGGGGGGCCAAAGGTCAGGTTGGGAACAAAATGTCCGTCCATAATGTCCAAGTGAAGCCAATCGGCTCCTGCAGCTTCCACTCTCGCAATATCTTCCGCCAAGTGGACGAAATCAGCGGACAAAAGCGACGGCGCGATTTTTGCCAATGCTAGAACCTCCTCTGTTGTGTTTGCAGTATTTCTGACAGTAGCTCAATATAAGACTCGTAACGCCATGCGGCGATTTCACCATTTTGGACAGCTTGTTTTACCGCACACTGCGGTTCTTTGTGATGGAGGCAGGAGGAAAAATGACAATCAGGTAACTTTTCTTTGAATTCACGATATTGAAAACGCAGATCATCCGGCGCCATCTCCACAAACTCGGTAAAACTGAAACCAGGCGTATCGACGACAAAACCGCCGCCTGACAGCGGTAGCAATTCTGCGCAACGAGTTGTATGTTTTCCCCGACCAATTTTCAGACTCAATTCGCCGGTTACCAAACTCAACCCAGGCTCAATCACATTAAGCAAAGAAGATTTTCCGACACCGGAGGGTCCAGCGAATACGCTTACTTTATCATACAGCAGTTTTTGAAGCTCCCCGATTCCAATGCCGGTTTTTGCCGACACTAGTAACACTGGATACCCAATTTTTTCGTATACGGTAAGAAACGGGCGCAGTTCCTCTGGATCAGCCATATCAATTTTATTGACGCAAAGCACGGGTGAAATATCCGACAGCTCTGCCAATACCAAAAAACGGTCCACCAGGCCAAAATCTATTCGGGGCTGATTAGCGGCAAACGTTAGAATAGACTGATTCACATTGGCGACTTCTGGGCGTTTTAGAAAAGAATCACGCGCTAGCACCTCTTCTATTGTGCCTGAATCTTCGCCGGCAACAGAATATGCCACCCGATCACCAACACAGACAGAATACCGTATCTGTTTCAGACGTCCCCGCAGCTTACAGGATACAATCCGCGAATTGCTTTGCACGAAATAAAATCCACTAGTTGCCCGAATTACAACTCCGATCAGCCAATTTTTATCCATCAGCTAAAACGTTTGTTCCTGGACTAACTTGTTGTTCACATAAGCTTTAACCATCATTTGCCCGGTTCCTTCCACCACTTTTTCGATGCGTTCGCCTGGTTTATGAACGCCTTCGTAGGCAGTGCGTTCGCCTTTGGCATCATACACAATGATTTTACAGGACTGACGAATCGGTCCGTCCGGTACTACAAACTGAATTTTGGCCCGCTTGGGAATCCCGGCTTCGCTTCGCGCCACTTCCAGATCAACGCTGGTTCCTTCATATACCTGGCTGCCTGGAACTGGAGCCTGCCCACTGACCATACCCGGTGCAACCCGAGATGTCGAAGTTTCCCGTATCGTACCGGCCCGTAAATGCAATGCTTCGATTTTGGCCAGCACACCTTGTAGGCTCTCGCCTAGGAAATTGGGTACGACAACTTGCTGGGGGCTTTTTCCTTTGCTGATAATAATGTCGATCAGAACGTTTTTAGCCACCTGTCCCGGGGGACGCGGATTCTGGCTGATGATCGAATCAATCGGCGCTTCTGCGGAATATTCTTCCGAAACAATACCAACTTTAAGTCCGGCGCTGCGAATGCGCGCTTCGGCATCTCGACGCGTTAGTCCTTTCAAGTCGGGAATAGAAGTTACATCAGGGCCCTTGCTTACGACAATCTGAATGGAACGTCGTTCTTTAACAATTTGCCCGCCTTTAGGTTGCTGCGAAATCACATATCCTGCGGCGACTCTTTCATCGAAAGCCTCAGAAATCTGAACTCTCAAATTATCGTTGGTCAACAACGAGCGAGCTGTTTCGGCCGGTTTTCCAACGACATCCTGAACCATGACTTCATTCCCGCCGACAAAACCACCGTCAGCCAAAAACTGCCCGACTACGAAGCTCAGTAATAACAGAACCCCGACTCCCCATACCCAGCGCGGCAGTTTGCGCGCCCGTGCCATGAAACCAAGCTGTTCGGCTTTTTTTGGTTTCCGTGACTGTGCGGGCATCATCGAGTCAGGAATGGAAATTTCTTCTCGGCCACGCAGGCATTTGACGATTCGTTCCGCTTCCTGCAAAAATTGATGTGCATTCTCTTGGCGTTCACCCGGCTTCTTCGCCATCGCCTTTTTCACCAACAATGCCAGCGCCGGTGGTGTCTCCGGATTTACTTCCGGCAAGGGTTTAGGTTCTTCCTGCAAATGCTTCATGGCAATCGAAATCGGCGAAGTTCCGTCAAATGGTGGAGCTCCTGCAAGCATTTCGTATAAAACGACACCTAATGAATAGATGTCCGATTTTGCATCTACGCCAAATCCGCGGGCCTGCTCCGGGGAAAGATAGTGTACCGATCCGAGAACCCCCGCAACCTGAGTCGTCGTTTGCGATGAAATCGCCCGGGCAATGCCAAAATCCGCAACTTTAGCTACGCCGTCACGGTTGATGAGAATATTATGCGGTTTTATAT